>CAZAVR010000173.1:0-7836 GCA_964488435.1 uncultured Cytophagales bacterium
AATCGGAACACGCCCCCGGAGGTCGGGCAAAGCGAAAGTAGTCATACCGTTTCCGCCATACCTGGTGCCCAATAGAGAGTAAAGCGGCTGATATCGAGCAATGGGAAGCTCCTGTCCGTCACAAAATGCCCAGTCTCTGGGAGGATAGGGGAAACTGAATAACTTTATTTCACCCAAAAAAGGAGTTGCCATATAAGCCGGTGATATAGATCAGACATTAAACCTCGCTGCAACCTCATGCTGATAGTCACAAACCATTGAACCTGAAAATGAATCCGGGGATGTCAGGGTAATCTTTGTCACCGCATCATTTCCTGCAAGGATCGTAGAAAGCGTCAGAGATCCACTCGCCACGGCATAAGTACCCGGCACAATCGCTGTCGATTTTCTATAAACAGGCAGCCAGTTCTGTCTCAGGTCACTACATTTCAGAGGGGTTCCTTGCTTCGGCATACTGTCCACAATTGCCCGGATCTGAAAACCCGAAAGCGTGGCAAACTTCTTCCACTCCCCGGAAGGTAATTCACAGAAAAACATAAGACCGACATCTAAAACACCCAGTCGTGAATTGTTCAATTGAACTGCATGGGCAACCATGTGATCCGAAAAAACGTATACACCATTCGAAAAAGGTTGGTAACCGATCGCAAGATATCCTTTCCCGGCAGCCGAAACACGCTCCTGTAAGCATGATGGCAAATCAGTATTGGGCAAAAAAAATGCATCAAGTCGCTTCAGATAAGTCTTGAGGGCGCTTGCCACATTTTCTTCCGCCGACGTTAAAGTTTGCATCCCGTAACCACGACCAGCAGCCCCGGCCAAAGCCAGCGTCGAAAGCGAAAGGAAGTAACGTCTTTTCATAACGGATTATTTTGAATCAAATATACAAGTTGTTGGCATACAAAAACTACTTTAAACAAATTTGCTATATACGCCGACTGGACATCTGATGGATAAGGCAATTTTACCAGGACAAACTAACCAAAACCGACAGGCTTCGAGAATGTGCACACGGGTTATACTAACAGGCATTGTCAGTGGTGTAGTACTGGTCGTGATCGTCAACTCGCTCATTGCCAGGTCGACGGAAGGCTGCACGACCAGCCAGTCGAGCGAGACCATGGTGCCCGATCCTATTAATAAATTTATTATTTCTGATTATTCCTCCTTGCCCGCGATTTTTTCCGGCATCAGAATGGCTTTCAATGCGGCCACGTCATTGTAGAGACCGTTACTACGCTCTTCCGACGCTCTGAGCCTGGCTTCTAACTGGTGATTTTGCTGTTCGATCCCCCGTATCCGTTGGTTGAGTGCTTCAATTTGACCCTCCGCGTCTTTGGCCTTCATATTGGCTAAAGTCAACAGCCGATAAAGTTCCTGCGTAGCCGACACGTTCAGCATCGCTATCGCGTCGTAGTCCACTACCCGGAAATCATCCACTTTCTTTCCGTATACAAACACTTTGCCCCAATTGCACCCGTCAGCCGCTACGGTGAAGGTCTGTGCGTCGCTTACCGAGGCCACTGTGAGCAATTGCTCCCCCTGCTTTTCGGTAATCAGCTTAACAGGATCGCCCGGAACCAACCTGTGCAGGGCGTTCATCCCGATCACCGTCCGGCCCGGCGCAGCATCGCAGATAATCGTTCCGGCCAGGGCGTATACAGAGGGGATATAGTCACTATAGCGCGACACTGCCTGGGGTAAATGTTGCTCCACCTGCTGAGCGATTACTTTTTTGTAAGCACCGGGATTATTCAGGGTATCGATCATCGTATAGTTGATCACCTTGATGCGATTGAGTGTGGCCAGGTCACGGGAGCCGTCAGACGCGCCTTCAATTTTTTTGATGCGCTCGTCGGAGAAGGTCACGTTCGACGCCCCGATGAAGGATGCTGTCGACACCACATTGCCCTCAAAAAAACCGGCAGATTTTCCTGTCCAGTCAGACAATTGGGTTATACCACTGGAATGGCTGAAATACCGGGCCGGCCCGCTCGTTATCGTTTCGCCCTCACCCGTTACATGTAGCGGCGCACGGGGCGTATTGGTACCGATCCCCATGTTGGCGCTTACGCTCAATACCGAGGGATTAGCCTCTTCCGGGGCTGTTATACGAAAGTGGTACTTTTCCGCTTCCGATCCCATATAAACAATGAATGTATAGTCCATATTGCTCGCGCTACTACTCCTTCCCTCCGAGTAAGGATTATTCTCGGTTAAATACCAAAGCCGGGCACTACTACTATGAATGGTATAGGTGTTCCCCGCTATAATCGGGATATTCATGTACGAAGTTCTTGTCCACGACAGGCCACTTCCGATTACAAATGTCTCAAAAGCGCCTAATAGTCTTCCGCCGGTACCTGTCCCTTCGTAAATGGATATCGTTACAGTGGCTCCTAAATGTTGGTAAAATGCGACCGAATGCAATGTACCCGATTCTGTAGCTCTAAATGACTGCCAGCCAGGATCAGAACTTTGTGCACCATATTGTGCGCTCGTCTGCTGGATGACCGATGCCGGAGGTAGAGGCGGGCTATACAGCTTCACCAACTCCCTCTCCCCACTGCCGTCGGAGACATGGAGTGTTGCCCGTGGTTCGGTGGTGCCGATACCGACGTTTTGGCCTGCGCCGGCGGTCGCAAGCAGAAGGGCTGCGATAAATAGGATGTGGTTTTTCATAACTGATCGGACGATTTGAAAATTTGGTAAGACCCTGCTTCACAAACAACTGGAAGAAAGGCCAATAATTCGGCCATACCTTCACAAAAAAAGCCCGTTTCCAGTACGGAAACGGGCTTTTTGCAGAGAGGAAGAGATTCGAACTCTCGATACAGTTACCCGTATACTACCTTTCCAGGGTAGCTCCTTCAACCACTCGGACACCTCTCTGTGTGGTTTTGAGAGTGCAAACATAGACATTTACGTCCACTATTACAACTTTTCAGGCAATTCGGAACGAAACATCAATAAATCAACGGAAGCTGGGGGAGTGTGCAAAGGCTTTTAAGTGCTGGAAATCAGGTCTATTGTTCCCTTTGGGTGACTTTTAAAGAGAGGAAGAGATTCGAACCGCACCGGCGGCCCGGTCTCGATACAGTTACCCGTATACTACCTTTCCAGGGTAGCTCCTTCAACCACTCGGACACCTCTCTGGGTGGTTTTGTGAGTGCAAACATAGTAATCTGGATTCATTTTTGCAACCTTCCAAACGATCCCGGTTCGAAAATATCGCCTGGTATACGAGGGATATAGTAAGTAGTTGGACTTTTCGCTCTGTAAAGGCGACTTCAGGCGCGCCTCTCATCACCCTTGTCCTATTTGACTCCTGCCGCACGACAGCCCAATACATTTCTTCCTGAGGTGCACACACAGGAATTTGAACCCACTTCCAAAAACCCTCCCGATTAAGGTATACGCAGACAAAAAATACCAACGACCCTCCCCGTACTACACTAAAAATACCACCCCGAAAATTTGCTTTCCAACTTTTTCCTTCGTATCTTTCTTAGATATACCTACAGCATCCTCGCCGAAAGATTGTATCACAAATAGAAACAAAAGTAGAAGGCACAGAAATATTTAAAGTCTATTTTTGCCCAACCTAACACCCGAAAACATATACTACAATGAAAAACGCTTCGATGGAAGGCCTCAAAGCCTCCTTTGATCAGGATGGCTATGTATTTGTCAAAGAATTCCTGAACCCGGCTGAATCGCGGGAACTGAATCAGCAACTCTCCGCTTTTATCAAAAATATCGTCCCCGATATGCCGGAAAACCATGCCTTTTATGAAGACAGGAAAGACCCATCTTCACTCAAACAGCTGTTCCGGATGGCGGATTATGACTCTTTTTTCGAAAAACTGCTAAGTGGCCCGAAATTTAACGGGTTGGCGGAAACACTTTTGGGAGAAAAGACGGCGAAGGGCAATGTCGAGTACTTCAATAAACCTCCCGGCATGAGTACGCCTACGCCGCCTCATCAGGATGCCTATTATTTTATGCTTACGCCCCCTCAGGCCATCACCTTCTGGATTCCGCTGGAGGATGTGGACGAAGAAAACGGTTGCCTGCGTTATGTAAAAGGATCACATTTAAAAGGAATGCGCAGACACGGCAAAAATCCGATCCTCGGCTTTTCGCAAACCATTACGGACTTTGGCACCCCGGAAGATCTGGAAAACGAGGTAGCCGTCCCTGCCAACGTCGGAGACATACTTGCCCACCATGGCATGACCATTCACAGGGCGGATGGCAATAGAAGCGCGACGCGCTCAAGAAGGGTTGTAGGACTTGTCTATTTCGGAGTGTCTGCGAAGGAGGATATCGAAGCGAAAAAAGCTTACCAGGAAACACTGAGAAAGGAGCGTGCGTCTCAGGTCTAGAATCCGTCTGCAAAATGCTGAAAAGTAACGAGTTGTGCATCATTCCGATGGTCGCAACTTAAGGAGGGTATATTAAGTTAATGTGTTTTTTTCAACTGAAAGCCACCCGGCATCGTCTTAATTTGCATATTTGCCATACGCTACGCCACCTTAATAATACCCGGCAAGTATCTGGTTAACAGCTAATTTGTTGGGTCTGACAGAAAGAAGCTGTATATTGTTTCCTGAATCTTCCTTTTGAAAAGTTGTTTATATGCGCAGATATCCGAAATCCAGCGACGAAGAACTCATAGCATTGATCATTTCTGACGACAAAAAAGCGTTCGATGAGATATACAACCGATACTGGTCGGGCTTGTATGTTCACGCATTGAAGAGATTGGACGACACAGAAACGGCCAGGGAAATTGTGCAGGATGTCTTTGCCGAGCTATGGATCCATCGTCATGAGCGGACCATTCATAGCTCTCCGGCTGCCTATCTGTACACCGCCACCCGCTACCGTATACTAAACTATATGCAGAAAGAATGGGTCAGGAAACGGTATTCGAAGGAGATATTACTTCAGCCGTTTAGCGGAAGTAACTCGACTGAAGAGTCTATTCTCGCAGAAGAGCTTCACACCCGCATAGAGGAACTTACCGCTGAAATGCCACCCCAATGCAGACGCGTATTCGAACTAAGCAGGAAAGAATTCAAGAACAACCGGGAAATTGCGTCAGAACTCAATATCTCTGAAAAAACAGTGGAGTTTCACCTTACCAAAGCATTACGGATCCTTCGCCTTCATCTGCGTGAATTTGTATCTATCATGCTATTAATAAAAAGCCATTTGGACTAACACGCTCAGTCACCTTCGTTTTTAAAGGTCATTTCAACTGTGCCTCCCTGACTAAATTCTGAACTCCTATTCTTATAATAATGCTTCCCGGCACCGGCTATACAGCCGCTTTATAAAAGGCTTAGCCATCAGTCTATTTTTTTTCGAGAGAGAGCAAGGGTCCCCCCCACCCTTAACTGACTATACCCATATCACCCGCAAATATTTCACTTTCTGTTTCATATGGACCAGGCAACGATACAAAAACTAGTCAAGAAATACCTGGACGGAGATTGTTCGGAGGAAGAAAAGGAAATGGTAGAATCCTGGTACAACTCGTTTGAAAGCCGGGCCGATTCTTTTGTAAGCCTTCCCGAAGAGCAGAAAGAGGCCGTCAGGCGTTTGATGCTAGACGAAATCAACGCACACATTGGCTCCTACAAGCCTGAAAGCAGGGAATATCCATGGTTACAATACCTGGTAAGTACAGCAGCGGTGATTGCTGTTGTACTGGCTTTTTCATTGGCATTTCTGAATAGCCGGAAGCCCGGGACTCCTGAAGTAGTTCAGGCACAGGACAGTCAGCTGATCAGTGTGGTCAACTCCGAAAAAAATATCCTGAGAGTTTCTCTCCCGGACAGCAGCACCATCTGGCTGCAGCCTGGCGCTGAAGTTGTTTATCCCAGGCAATTTGGCAAGTCGAGGGAAGTGAATATGAAGGGGGATGTGTTTTTTGAAATTCACAGAGATATCGACCGTCCCTTTATCGTTTACAGTAGCAAAATTCTTACAAAAGTACTTGGTACCAGCTTCCGGGTAAGGGATATTGAAAACAAGGAAACTTCCACAGTTTCGGTACTTAACGGCAAGGTCTCTGTCAAACGTATACCACCTCCGTACAAAGAAAAAGAGGCAAAGGAAAAAAGTCAGCAAAAAGATAATGAAGTACTTCTGCTGCCCTATGAACGCGTGGTCTTCTCAGATCGGGCCGTGGTTATTCAGAAGAATGAAAAAACCAGCAAAAGAGAGCTGGACATGTGGAGAAAAAGCTCGGTATCATTTGATAACGTGATGATTAAAGATGTACTAATGAGACTCGGCACGCTATTTGACATGCGGATAAGCGCTTCTTCAGAAAAAGTAAACCGGTACCTATTGAAGGCTGACTTCAGCGGGATGAATCTGCCTGACATCCTGGAGATTCTCGAAACGTCACTGGATATTTCTTACGAAATCAACGGAGACCACATCACACTGAAAGCTATCGACAATCCATAAAAAACAACTATAAATCAACTATTTATGACCTAAACCCGGTACAAAAGTACAATAAAAAAGGCTGTAAGTGTCACTACCACTTACAACCCGAATTCCCTTAAACCCCCTGAAAAGGAGGCAGGAAATTTATTGTCCCATCTGTTAAACGAAACGATCAAAAATATGAATTTTCATGTACAAATACCACTCGACGGGTGGAAAATTATGAGAATCACTTGCACTCAGCTTATGATCGCTCTGGCGGTTACCTGCATCTCTTTTGCACACGACGGACGAAGTCAGCAATTGCTGGATCGGACGGTCACTTTTTCGATGCAACATATCAGTCTGGAAGAGGCGTTACTCCGGCTGGAAAAAGAAGCGCTTGTCAAATTTGTGTACAGCAAAAGCATAGTGAATACAAGCCGGGTGGTGCAGCTGGAAGTCAGGAATGCGCCGGTCAGGCAGGTACTTGAAAAGCTGCTTACTCCTTCCGGAATTGATTATCGGATTGTACAGGACAGGATCGTACTGAAAAAGACGATCAAAGGAAAGTCCGGTGCAATCGAACCACCGGAACCCAAAAGTGAAATCTTTTCGTCACCTCAAAATATACCTGTTTTTGCGTCACTTGAGACGAATATAAAGGGTATGGTAAGGGATGAAAGCGGCGAGGGGCTCCCTGGTGTAAGTATCGTCATAAAGGGAACCAGTCAGGGGACAACCACCACGGAGAACGGAGCTTTTTCCCTTCATGTGAATGAAAAGGATGTCACCTTGATTTTTTCCTTCGTCGGATATATCTCGAAGGAAATCAACCCAGGCAATCAAACGTCACTGGATGTGGTTCTGTTAACAGACACAAGAGCCCTCGAAGAAATCGTCGTCGTAGGCTACGGCACGCAATCACGCGAGACCATCACCACATCTATTTCTAAACTGGACACACAGGTTCTTGAAAATATACCCTACGCCAATGCCGCATCAGCCTTACAGGGCGCGATATCAGGGGTTCAGGTACAAAGTACCTCAGGTCAGCCCGGAGCGGCTCCCAGGATTATTGTCAGAGGAGGCACGTCGATAAACAACCCTAACGGTGCTTCACCGCTGTATATTATTGACGGTATCATCCGAAGCAACATGAATGACATCAGCCCGGATGATATAGAGTCGCTACAAGTGCTCAAAGATGCCGCAGCCACAGCCATTTACGGAGCCAGGGCCTCCAATGGAGTGGTCATCATCACAACCAAGACCGGGAAAGCCGGCAAAACAAGAATCACCTATTCCTATGACCTTTCGTCCTCTTCGGTAGCCAAAACCTACGACGTAGCTTCAGCACGGGATTATATTCAATACTCAAGGGTAGGC
>CAZAVR010000174.1:0-7811 GCA_964488435.1 uncultured Cytophagales bacterium
CGTGAATTATTAGCCAATGATGATGTGGAGGTGGTTTATGTAGCCCTTCCGCATCATCTGCATCAGTCATATTACCTGGATGTGCTGGAGGCGGGCAAAGACTTACTGGCCGAGAAGCCTTTCGGGATTGACCTTCTTGCTGCCAAGGCAATCAAACAGCGTGGAGAGGAATTGGGTCGTTTTGTCAGATGTAGTTCTGAAATGCCGTTCTTGCCGGGGCCGCAGCGCGTTATTCAGGAGGTTTTGTCAGGAAGAGTCGGTAAAATTATCGAAGTTAAGGCGGGATTCTGTCATTCGAGTGATATGGATCCGAACAAGCCCATCAACTGGAAGCGACAATCTAAGTTTTGTGGTGAGATAGGAGTGATGGGGGATTTGGGTATGCACGTGATGCATATTCCGTTGCGCCTGGGCTGGTTACCCGAAAGAGTATTTGCGCGGCTGCAAAAAATCATCACCAGACGTCCGGACGGTAAAGGTGGATGGGCCGAAAGCGATACCTGGAACAATGCCACCCTTTTGGCTTCCCTGGAAATGGAAGGGGAACAGGTTCCCATGTCTTTGGAAATGAAACGACTCGCTCCGGGAGAGACAAACAGCTGGTATATAGAGATTTTGGGCACAGAGGGAGGTGTAAAGTACAACACCAAGGATACCAAGGCTTTCTGGAAGTTTCAGAATGGGAAAGAGCAAGCCTGGATGCGCATAGATCTCGGATTTCAGGTGCCATTCCCTACGGTTACCGGCGGAATTTTTGAGCCTGGTTTTCCTGACTGCTTTATGCAGATGCTCGCTGCCTACTTTATTGAGCGGGCGGGATTATTAGGAGAGAAATTTGGATGCGTTACTCCGGATGAAGCCGTGAAAAGCCATCATGTGTTCCGGAAAGCGTTGGATTCCCAGCTGTCAGGAGAGGTGGCTTTAATACATTATGACTAGCTATATTTGAAGTTGAAACCTTCAGCTAGCGACTATTAAGTGTGAAAGTTTATGAAAGATCAGGAAAAACGGGGCATTTTGGCTGGAGGGAACTGGATTGTCGACTACGTAAAAGTTATTGACATCTACCCGAGTGAAAATGCCCTTGCCAATATACTGAGCCAGGGTACCGGTAATGGTGGAGCTCCCTACAGCGTGCTGAAAGCACTTTACAAAATGGGGGTAGACTTCCCGTTGGAAGGTGCCGGAGTGGTCGGTAACGATGAAAATGGAGCCGGTATTCTACGGGATTGCGGGCAAATGAATATTAACACCAAGCAGATCAAAGTACTGGATGGTGTGGAAACATCTTATACAGATGTGATGACCGTCGAGACAACCGGAAAAAGGACTTTTTTTCATTGTCGCGGTACCAATTCCCACCTGGATGTGGATGACTTCGATTTTCAGCATTCTTCAGCCAGAATATTTCATCTCGGCTATCTGCTTTTGATGGATAAGCTCGACGCTTTGGATGAGAATGGTAATTCCGGCGCTTCCCGTGTACTGAAGAACGCTTCCGAACATGGCATGATCACGTCAGCGGATATTGTCAGCGAACAATCCGATCGCTATAAGTCAGTGGTTCCATCTGCTTTGCCGCACATTGATGTACTTTTTATCAATGAATTTGAAGCAGCCAGACTTACTGGAATTCAGATGGTTGATGCAGACAATACACCACGTATCACTGAAGTGTACAAAGCTGCAGAAGTTATATTGAAAATGGGGGTTAGGAAATGGGTGATCGTTCACTTTGCTGAAGGTGCGATTGCGCTTGGGAAAGATAGTCAGAGCGCTTTTCAGCCTAGCATTAAAGTGCCACAGGGTATGGTCAAAGGAGCTGTGGGAGCCGGAGATGCTTTCGCCGCCGGTGTGCTCGGGGCGCTGCATGAGGGTTGGCCAATGGAAAGGGCTTTGAAATCAGGAGTAAGTGTTGCTGCTTCGAGTCTTTTTCATCCGAGCGCTTCCGAGGGAATAGAGGCTTGGGAGAAGTGTCTGGCTATCGGTGATAAATTCGGATTCCGGGACATCGAAATAGGCGCAAATTTAAGTAGAAACTAATCCTTTGTTTTAGTGAAAATGGAAAGTCCGCTATTGGTTGAGGCAGAGGTGATTCATGGAGATTCCGTCAGATCCCGTTTACCGGGCGTAAAAAAGCTTGGTTTTTGGAGCAATACTTTTATCCTGTGGGGTATGGTCCTTACAGTTTCGAGCTTACTGGTAGGAGGCCTGGTCGGCATTCAGCTGCCGTTTGGTGAAGCGATGATTGTGATCGGCCTGGCCGGTGTATTTAACACGCTGCTTGCCATTTTTATTGGGTTGATCGGGACCCGGACGGGCTTTACGAGCGCTATGATTTTCCGATATTCTTATGGAGAAACCGGTGTGATGCTTCCGAATTTTATCATGTCTATCACGACGATAGTCTGGTTTGCGGTCATCCTTAATGTCACACGAGACGCCTTTGTGGATATTTTTGCGCTTAATGTAAGGGCTAACGGGTTGGTATATTGGTTGATTACGCTGGTGATGGCTGTGGTTTTCGTGCTTCCGGCTTACAAGACCATGCGCTGGATCGCCTATGTAAATTCGATCGCTGCTCCGGCGCTGATTTTTGTTTTGATTACAGCGTTCTGGGGTGCCGTAAATGCGGGAGGCGGTTTCCAGACTATCGTGGATAAGTCTCCTGTGACCTCTGCTTCCATTTTTGTCGTATTTACTACCGCTGCGGGTGGCTGGCTACATGCCAATACAGTCATGTCTGATTTTACGCGCTTTTATAAAACTGAAAGGCAGGCCAAGTGGGGACTTTTCCTCACTTTCGGTGTATTGATGGTTTTCCAGTATGTAGGTGCTGCCATAGGTGCCATGGCCACGGGTGAGTGGAATTTCTTTCTTACGATGGAAAAGTACGGACTGCATAAAATAACCTTTTTAATCTTGTTTTTAGGGTCCTGGTCAACTGCTATGACAGCCATTTATTTTGCGGCGAATCTCATGGCAGCCCCTCCTGTGCTGGAGTACAAGAATGAAGAGACGACAAGAAAGCTGGTCTTGATTATTGCGAGTTTTTTGGCACTTTTCTTTTCGTGGTATGGCCCCGACAGGGTTTTTGATTTCTTTTTACAGTTCCTTGCCTGGCTTGTCGGGCCGATAGCCATCACCGTTATCACTGATTTCTGGCTGTTACCCAAGAAGAGACAATTGTATTTTCAGGCAGACAGCAAGCCAGATATGGTGGTCAATCCAGCTGCGTTCGCGGCCTGGGCGATCGGATTTTTGGCGGGCTATTATTCACAGGCATTTTTTATATCGATTCTGAATGGAATGTTTGCCACCGGTTTGGTATACTATCTGTGGATGAACAGTGCTTTGAATGCTGGTACCACACCTGAAAAGCAATGGATGAAATTGACCGGAAAGTCTGATAGATCCGGGAGCACTTACAAGATATGACAAGCGATTGTTATTTATAGGTGCTTAGTGGACGCGCCCGGATATCACCATAACCGCCGGGGTGTAACTGATCATTTTAATTTGTTTATATTTCTTTAACGACCGTGAGCTTTCACTAACAAAACCTGTTCCATGAGCAACACCGAAAAACCATTTCTTGTACCGATGCTTATCATTGGATCCATGTATGTCGTACTTGGGTTTTCTGTAGGGATCAATGCTTTTTTTATTCCTTTTGTTCAGGAAGCTTTTACGGTATCTACAACCACGTCTTACCTGATCATGACGGCTACCTTTTCGGCGTACGTGCTTTTCGGCGTGCCGTCCGGATTGATCATCAGGCGCTTTGGTTATAAAGGCAGTATCAGCATCGCATTTCTGATGATTGCAGTGGGTTTTTCGTTGATTGCTTATTCTGCGAATCTGATTAGTTTCGTCCTTTTTTTGTTTGCACTTTTTGTTATAGGTATGGGGCAAACCTTGCTTACAGGTGCGATCAACTCCTATGTTACGCTGTTGGGGCCTCCCGAGAGCGCTGCCAGTCGTATTTGTGTGATGGGTATAGCGGATAAGCTGGCCCTGGCGGGAGCTTCTCTTATTCTTGGTTTTTTTCTTGACCTCGCGGAGGTCCGGCTTGTTGATGCCATTTTTCCCTTCTACATCATTACGGCCATTCTGGTGGTGTTGGGTTTGCTGGCCTATTTATCTCCGCTGCCGGAACTTCTGGCGCTTGGAGAAGATGAGAGCCTGGAGGAGGACGCAGTTTCTGTTTACGCCAATTCTAAAACGAGTGTATTCCAATTCCCCCACTTACTGTTGGGAGTTTTAGCCATATTTTTTGATGTAGGTGTAGAGATTATCGCGTTAGGATCCATTAACGATTATGCAAAGGCGTTGGGTCTGCCCGGCCCGGAGCATTATGTATGGTATCCTACCTTCGGGATGGTGGCGGGTTATCTGCTTGGCTTCCTTTTTATTCCTAAAATGGTAAGTCAGCGAACAGCTTTAACCATAAGTGCCCTGACCGGAATGGTCGTCACCTTGTGTATCATTCTGGTATCACCGTTGACATCGGTTTACCTGGTGGCTTTGCTGGGTTTTGCTAATTCTTTATTATGGCCTGCCATTTTTCCTTTGTCTCTGGCGGATCTGGGTAAATTCACCAAGACAGGTTCATCCATGCTTGTGATGGGTATCATCGGAGGTGCGCTACTACCTCTTGGATTTGGCTACCTTGCGGATCATTTTACTCACCAGTTCGCGTATCTGATCTGTATCCCGTCTTACCTTTTTATCTTGTATTTTGCTTTGTGGGGCAGCAAGATTCGGAACGCCTGATGTTTTGGAAAAGCTTGAAAAGGAAGGTGGCTATTTACGAAACTAAATTAAGCACAGTACACACCATTATTTAGGATTCGCCTTGTTTGGTTTGTCTGCCGGCAAATCGGACAGGGCGTCTTAGCGTTTTTGTGCGTGTTCTTTCTGCTCTTGTTCAGGTTGAAGAGCTAGTTGGGAGTCTGAAAGCGCGGCTGAAAATCCAGATCCGGTAAGCCGCATATAAAGGGCTCAGAACGAACGATGTCAGTCACTTTTCTTCTATGTTTCTAAGGATTTTTCTATCGATATAAAAAGTGCCGAATGGAATAAAACATGCGAGCAGGATTTTCCAGGTGGTGGTCCTGAACTTCCAGTTTTGTTCGATGCCCACGCTTAATGTATTCAGTACGAAGAGTAGGAATATTGCACCATGAACAGGTCCCAGAGATTTCGACAACATGGGATTGTGAAACAGGTATTTCATTGGTACAGCTACAAAAACCAATAACAGCAGAGAAAGACCTTCGAGAAAGCCGATAAGGCGAAGTCGCCCAATTTTTGTTTTGAAAAGTTGCAGCATACTATCTGAAATAGGGGCGGGTTGTCAGAGGTGAAAACGGCCAGGGAATAGCCATGAAAATGAGAACCAATGCAATTGAAAACCAGATCAGCATCGTTCTGAATTTTGTGGCATCGGTTTTTTCCCGCTTAGACTTTGCGGATCCAATGGTCAGCAGCACGATGGCCGTGAGCATTAATGAGCTATGGATCAATCCAAAAAAAATGATATCCGGACTACTTTTTGCCTCCCGGAAATGAGTCATCATATATCTGACGACCGGACTCTGAAAATAGAGTACTACTCCTATCATCAGCTGAATATGGGCGAACGTTGCTGTCCAGTGTCGTAGGGCATTATCCGTTTTTGTGAAGGCGGCTTTCGAATTGTACCCGATGTAAGCCCTGTAAATGGAGTACATCAGGCTGGCCAGCACGAGCCATCGTAAGGAGCTGTGGAGTAACAGGAGTGTTTGAAACATACTATCTCTTTCTTGAAAACAAAGGTAATGGTAAAAACATACCGATTGGTATGTTTTTGAAAAAATATTTGCACTGATTTCGGGGCGGGGACAAAATACCGCCTCCAGCAGCTTTTTGCGCTCGTTATCCGGCTAGGATATAGTCTGATGGCCTCACTTTTGAATTTAATGAGTCACAAAGTGGCGGCATTGCAGTTGGAAATCCGGAAGATCAACCCCCTGAAGGTGGGCACGGTTTAATAGCGGCTTATCCTGGGTTTACGTTACTTGAGTGAATCCAGATATATTCTGAGTTCCCTTAAATAAGGAATATACACATCCTTGCTGTTCGCTAGTTTTCCGAAGTTACGTATGCCCCAATAGCCCGACATCACAAATAGGGTAACCTGTTGCGCATTGATCTCCCGGCGTATGCATCCCATTTCTTTTGCTTCAAGTATAGCGCCGATCATTACTTTGGTCCATTCTTCTGTGATTTTCTGTAACGCCTTACTGAAATCAGTGTGCCAGGGGGTCATTTCCTGCGTGAAGTTGGCGGCAGGGCATCCGTATTCGACTTTCAGAAAGTCATTCTCCAGTAAAAGATGATGTATCAGGTTGTAAATAGCATCCAGTACATTTTCGCCGTCGTGGAAAGAGGCAACAAAGCTCTCGGTGAGTGCCGGTTTCATCAATTCTTCGATGATGGCCAGTCCCATATCGTCTTTGTTTTTAAAGTGGTAGTAAAAGGCACCCTTAGTAACCAGGGTCGTGGCGAGGATGTCATCTATGCTAGTTGTCTGATATCCCTTCGTGTAGATCAGCTCAAAAGCCTTTTGCAAAATAGTGCGTCGTGTTATTTCTGCTTTTTTCATAGGACATATTATCCGGTATTTTATGTGGTGCGCAATATCTTCTCCATTTTACGCCCTTTGGCCAGTTCATCCACGAGTTTGTCCAGATACCTCGCTTTTTGGGTGAGTGGATTGGTTATTTTCTCTATTCTATAGCCGCAGATAAGGCCAGTAATAAGGTGTGCATTGGGGTTAAGGTCTGCTTGCTGAAAGAATGTTTCAAAGGTCGCTTCTTCTTTTATTAATTGCTGTAGCTTTTTCTCGTCAAAGCCGGTAAGCCACTCAATGACCTGGTGTAGTTCTTCTTTCGTTCGGCCTTTTCTTTCCACTTTAGTTACGTAGTGGGGATATACCGAAGAGAATGTCATTTTTGCGATACGCTCATCATGATGGGCAGTGGTATTCATAGGTTTGGATTTATGTTTAAATGACCGGGGATTCGGCTCCGCTCACCCACCGGGGTTCTTGTTCAGCTTTTCCAGGCGTCCTTTTCTTTTTACAATATTCTTATAATCCCATTGAATTTCCCGCGACTTTTTTAGCCATCGCTTTAAGTCATCAGTGCTGATCTCCGCGGGATTGTTGAAAAAAACAGAGGCGTCTTTAAACTTTTCGCCCTTGATAGACAAACCCATTTCTTCAAAATCAGCCCCACTCCAGAACATGAGCCGGATTCCGGCTTTTTGTTTGCTATAACCGACAATGGGGTTCTCCTCCAAAAACCAGACCGGATGCGCATGCCAGATTTTGCTTTCCGCTTCAGATAGCTCCTTGTCGATAATATCCGCAAGCAGTTCGCAAATTCGTTGATCATTTTCGCTTTGCGCTGTATTGTAGACTGCGATTTCTTTATTCATGGGGTAATTGGCGAATTTTTATCGGTTCTTTTTTGCAAATTAATAAACCTGATGATATATTCTTATGCTTTGTCGTCATCTGTGAGTATTTGTGATTTAAAAAAGGTTTCGCACAGATTCATAAGGAGAGGCAAGCTGAGCCTATTTTAGGGTGTTTGTTTGAGGAGGGCTGTGAATCATTCGTCTGTAAGTATCTGTGATTTTTATCTGTGAGTGTCTGCGATTTTAATCTGCGAGTATCTGTGATTTAAAAAACGTTTCACACAGATTTATACAGATTTGGTTTCGCTGATTTACACGGAGGAGTAGGCTGAGCATATTTTGGG
>CAZAVR010000175.1:0-4031 GCA_964488435.1 uncultured Cytophagales bacterium
GCATCATAAAATAAATGTTTACAAACCGTAAGATATTTTCACAAATCCCACCACTCCGAAAACCCTGTCAAATAACGCAAAAAACTGCATGATTATACCGTACCGCTCTTTATTTCATAGTATATTTTCCAGGTTGTTTCACAAAGAACTGAAAACGGTTCGGCGACTGTTATTTACTTCCGAAACCTGTAAAGCGCAAAAAAACTGCCGTGTTTTTTTGAATTGTCATAAAAAGTTCGTATCTTTTATTGATAGGCCTTCGTCTAACAGCATCGGCTCGCTGAGCTTCGCAGAAAAGCCGGCCCTTTACGGTGACAAAAAATTCATATCACTTTCTTCGTTGCGAATTAAATCCCGTTGTAAAGCATAATACCCTGCCTAAAACACACCCACCGGGAGAGCATCTTATCGCCGATCACCAACACGAGCACGGATGCTGTATTACCTCACTGATAAATAATACATTACCTCTTCCCAACACAACAAGAAGGTCTTCAACTGAAGGAACACGCGTCTGAATCAAGTTCATCTCTGTTTAAAAAAATACAGGATCTGCCTTAGTCGGGACGGAAAAAACTACAATTAATGATACATTTACGCAGTATTCCACCCTACTTGGCCGGCTGATATAGTACAGCGACTGACCGGATGTCGACGATCGGCCTTACCAAGGACCCCTTTCTTAAAATACTAATCCACCCTTTTTTAGTGAATTTTTATCAATCAGATCAATTATCGCAATGCTCAAAATTCTATTATCTGCCGCCTGCTTCATCCTTGCCCTCCTGCCGCCAATCATGGCTCAGACGCAAGAAAAATCCCAGACTCCCGCTTACCGCCTTTTACTGGCCGGCGCTTCTTTTGCTTACAGTCAGAACACCTGGTTTGAAACAGGCTGTAAAAAGCTGAATGCATTACCGGTAAACAAGGGAAACGGGAAAGGAGGCTCCATCGTAAACCTCGCCAACAGCATGGCGGATGGAAGTTTTTACACTGCGGCCGAACTGGATAGTATTGACGCCTTCGTGATTATGCACGTCCATGAAAGGGATGTTTTTTCCGGGAAAAACCTAAAACTACATCTCAGAGACTATACCCCTCCCTTCGCGGCCGATGACTATGCTGAAGCTTATGACTATGTAATCAAACGCTACACCACGGATTGTTATAATCAGAAAACCAACCCCGCTTCAAAATATTACGGAAAACCTTTCGGTAAGCCCGCTGTGATCGTTCTGTCGACTCACTGGCACGATGCCCGGACACTTTACAACAGCTCTATACGCAGCCTTGCCGACAAGTGGGGCTTACCTTTGATTGAATTTGATAAGAATATAGGCTTCTCAAAAAAACCAGCTACATCCCGTCACCCAGGATCAGTATAGCCTGATATATGCATCCGACACGCAGGTAATTGACGGCGTGAAATATGGCTGGCATCCGATACGTGGAGAACAGTCTTATATACAACAAAGGATGGCTGCCGTTTTTTCGGACTTGATGCAACGTGTACTACCCGTTCATCGCTAGGACAAGCTTCTCTCATACGGCTTTTGGGTCGTATGAGAGAAACTCTATGCATCACAGTTTCCTCAGATCTGCTTTTCCAATTCAGCCTGTCGCCGTTTTACATCTTCCAGAAGATCACATTCCTCTAACCATCTGTCGTCAAAATACGTATGCTGATATCGCTCGCCTGCATCACAGATTAGCGTAACAATAGAGCCACTTTGATTATTTTCGCGCATCTCAGTCGCAAGGGTAAGCATTCCGATAAAATTTGTACCCGTAGATCCCCCGACTCTTCTATTCAACAATTGCGAAAGGACACGCATAGCAGCAAAGCTGGCCGCATCGGGCACCCTTATCATGCGATCGACGATCGTGCGTATAAAGGATGGTTCCACACGCTGCCTTCCTATACCCTCCACTTTAACAGTTTCTGCACTGCACGCGGCCTTGTTACCCGTATGCCAATAGTCGTAAAATACTGAGCTCCCCGGGTCAACGACACAAACCCTCGTGCTGTATCGCCGGAAACGGATAAAACGCCCTACCGTCGCAGAAGTACCACCCGTACCGGCACCCATGACTATCCATTCCGGTTCCGGAAAGGGCTCATGGGCCATCTGACTAAAAACAGACTCCGCGATATTATTATTACCGCGCCAGTCGGTAGCACGCTCCGCATAAGTAAACTGGTCCATAAAGTGCCCTCCGCAGGTTTTGGCAATGTTTTCAGCTGCAGCCGTCACCTCACCGGGATGTGAAACAAAATGACAACGCCCGCCGTAGAATTCAATGGCCTTTACTTTGTCAATACTGGTTGACAAAGGCATCACTGCCACAAAAGGGAGGCCGATCAGACGCGCAAAATAGGCCTCCGATACCGCCGTAGACCCACTCGACGCCTCTACGACAGTAGTTCCTTCCCGGATCCAGCCGTTACAAAGCGCGTAAAGAAAAAGTGACCTGGCAAGCCTATGCTTCAGACTGCCTGAAGGATGCGTAGACTCATCCTTAAAATACAGGTCAATTCCCGGAAACTGCGGCAAATTCAGTAAAATCAGATGTGTGTCTGCAGAACGCTGGTAATCGGCCTCAATGAGCTCAAGGGCCTTTTTGCTCCAGGATGACTGCCCTCGCACGTTTGATAAAAGATCCATAGTTTGTTGATTTTTTAGAAGGCGACAAACCTACAAATAAATCCAGGTACCTTCCAAATCGCCTACGCGCTCATATCTGCGCCGTATCAGGGAAATAGAAAAGATAAAACAGAAAAAATTATAATTATTGAAATAAAAACTTTCATTTTATAATTTTTTATTTCATATTTGAGTGTAAATCACACTATAAATCAGGCCCTTTTCCGAAAAGCTTCCGATTCGCAAAACCTTTCCAACGCTGCCCGACAGTGTTGCCCCCGCGACAAAAAAAGGAAAATTGCGATATCAGAAATGAACGACGAGCAGCCACTACACTAAAAAGGTATGGAACTACCACCCTTCTTCTCTACTGGTCCCGTCAATCTTTCTATGACCCGCAAGTTTCGGCAAGGGGAAGAAAAGGCCTTACAATACCTGTATAAAACTTGTCGGAAATCTCTAATCGAATATGGCGGGAACCTGATACACGACGAAGAAACCGTTTCAAACCTACTGAATGAATGTTTCCTGAAAGCATGGACGCATCGCTCCAGAATGACGAGTCTGGCCCATATTTACCGGTTTATCAGACTTAATCTCCGCTGGCAATGCTTAAAAGTTACGCGGAACGCCAGTTACCTGTTTCACAAAAACATGCTACCTCTTGAAGCCGCTATTACGCATAGAAACCAGCTTCCGGAGCATTATACGCCGTCGGATGAATCTCCGGATCTGTTGCGCCTCCGCACCGCCTATCAGCTCGTCGGCTTTCTGCCGGACATCCGAAAGAGAATCCTGACGCTTCATTACCAGGACGGCCTGGAAATTACTGAGATAGCGCAGCGCTTCGGTCTTAGTAAAAGAAAGGCTTTGAAGGAGCTAACCAAAGGAGTGGATGAAGTAAAACGAATGGCTAACCCCACCGCACACGTAAAATACAGAGGAAAATATCTGAGACTGCAGATGACAAATAAGTAAAACATATACGCACATGCCTAAAATAATCTCTACCCGAAGGATTCAGCTCGTAGTCGATTCAAATGACAGAGGCTTTGTAACAGAAACGCTCTCCACACTTTTCCGATGGCGCCGGATTTGCTTCCGGGCAGCTAACCTGATTTTCACTCACCACTTTATCCAGGAGCAAATCCCAAGCCTGATTTACCTGAGCGACGACACCCGCGCTAAACTTGCTGACAAGCAAAAAGACCAGGATGGAATACTTTCAACTTCCAGGATGAACACGACTTATCAGCTATTGTCCGAAAAATTCAAGGGGCAAATTCCCATGCATATACTCAGCAGCCTCAATCATACGCTGGTGAAACACTTCAACAGGGAAAGGGAAGCATTTGCAAGCGGAACAAAATCGATAAGCAACTTCAA
>CAZAVR010000175.1:4041-7573 GCA_964488435.1 uncultured Cytophagales bacterium
AAAAATCTGCCTGTACCCTTCAAACCTCAGGATCTGAAAGTAAATCCGCTGCGCCCGGAAATCCGGGAGTTTCAGCTTTCTCTGTTCAAAATCCCATTCAGAACGCTCCTCGGCAAAGACATCCACGACAAGCGACGGCTAATGAATGATTTTCTAGAGGGAAAAACCACATTGAGATCAAGTTCCATACTGATTGAAGGCGGGAAGATATTCCTCCTCGCTGTCTTCGAGGAGGAACGGCCCTACCCGGCTTTGAACGAAGAGATAATTGCGGAAGCATCACTTTCGTTGGAATACCCGATCATCGTGAGAATCGGGAAAACGGTTTCGTCTATAGGAAATAAAGAAGCTTATCTGTACAAGCGCCTGGCATTCCAATCGGCCGCAAGACGAAAAGAAAAAGCAATTGAGGAGCTTCCCTCACAAAAAAGAAAAAAAGCAGAAAAAAATACATTGCGTAAGATCCGGGAAGCCGAGATCAAGTATATACATCACCAACAGCATGTATACAGCCGCAAGCTGATCGACCTTTGTATTACACACGGGGCTGCCACACTTGTTCTTACAGGACAAAAGGACAAGGAGGAACATGCAAAAAAAGACGCTTTTCTATTGCGCAACTGGGGCTACTATAGTTTCAAGCATAAAATTGCATACAAAGCCTCTTATGCAGGCATTGCATTGATCGTCGGATAAAATTCAGAGGCTGCTTGTAAAGCCGTAAGGCAGGAGATAAGATACTCCTCTGCCAAGCTCTGGGAGGAGCGTACAACTGGGCTTACTTATTAAAGAGGAAAAGCGGAACGTAAAGCTGACAAAACAGGCACGTACCGCAACTTTTGCAGGTAAGAGCCAAGTGAAAAACCCTCTGCCATTGCCGTTTTAGGCAGGCAAATGGGGAAATTACATGTATATACATAAAAATGAACCCACGGGTCTATTTTTATGTACCTTTTTTCGCCCTAAAATTGCATATCGCTAAACGAGAAACAGTATTCTGCTTCCCGAAAAAAGAAATTAGTGACCTCTCCTCTACTTATAAGTCCCCGCTGACCCCGGGGACTTTTTTTAATTTACAACCCTCTTGGGGACGTGCTTTTGCCGAACTCAGGAAGCCGTACCAGGTGCAGGATCTCGCTCAGAGGCGTTTCTTTTGCCGGTCAGGTTATCCAGCATATCTTTCAAATATCTATCCGCATCCGGAAAATTGTTCTTCAATGCCTCGGCACCTTTGGTTTTCAACTGCTCGAAGTATTCGGGGGCTTTGTCCATAGCACCCTCTGCCTCTGCTTTCAGGTCGCCGGCTTTCAACTTGAGGTCATCCAGAAGCTTTTCTCCTTCTTCCGTCTTAAGGTATTTGTGCAAGGCCACTCCTGCGGCAGCGCCCAGGATAAATGTGGCTAAGTGTTTGGCATTCACGCTCATAATATATCCAGGTTTTTCAGATGAATTCATAATAAATATACCAAAAATATTATGCCAGAGAAAGCAGATCCGTCTATTTCTTTTCAAGCGATATCAATCTTCACTGAAATTGCTATAAATAGAATCCATAATTCTTACAAAGTGAAGATAATCATCCTCACTCAACCCTCCCCATCCCAGATTCCTTATTCGGGCAACGATGGGAAAAGCCTTCTCATAGATTTTCAATCCGTGATCCGTAAGAAACAAACTGAATTTTCTGCGATCACCTAGTGCCTCACGGCGCTCTACAATCCCTTTTTTTTCAATAAGGTCAATGATGCGTGTAACGGTCGGAGGGTCCTTGCAGGTAACTTCAGCCAGCGCAGTCTGACTGATGCCCATATCACGATAGATATGGTCAATAAGCACCCACTGATCGACCGTAATGTCTATACCTCCCTCTGTCAGTTTCTTCTGCAAAGCACTCCTTATCTTTTTAATTGTGGTGTCAATTTTAAAAAAATAAGCCCGGTGATCAGAACTATGTGTCATTACTTCGCTGAACTATTTAAAACGATAGAAAACAAATATAAGCTTCCGCTGATTGCCAAACACCACGAGCCTTTAAAAAACTACCTGTCAATGGAAACGCTTTCCAAATGACCATACGATGCTGCACACAAAAAATAGAATCGCTAAGATGCCACGCACAAAAAGGGACCCGAATCTCAGGCCCCCTTTGCTTGTCAATGAAGTGTAAAACAACAATGTTGTTCTAACAACAATATTAATAACAATTAATTAATTTACCAAATGTATAACTACTAATACGGCACCTGGACCCTCCCAAAATGAGGAAAGCATTCCAGTAGCTCAACCGTCAGGCTGAATTACGGGCAGCGTTGATGATACCGAACATTGCCCTCATAATCAACTTATTATATAGATCTGCATCTACAGGAAGATCGTCCGCATGCTCTGCAAGCATCTGCAAGGCATACTGCTGTATGGTGATAAGGGGCAACACAATCCTTTCTCTTATCTTTATGGACTCCTTGGTCACATTATTGCTATCCAAAAGTTGCTGCTGACCGGAAATATCCAGCAGCTCCGCACGTGTCAGCTGAAACTCATCATACAGCATTTCCCAAAACTCTTTATACTCTTCCTGCTTATGTATATACTCTGTCACAGGAAAATACGACTTTGAAAGCGCCTGCATGGAGTTTTCTATAAGCGTCCGGAAAAACAGAGACTTCTTGTATAGCTTTTGAATCTCCGGCTTCCGGCCTTCATCCGACAAGAGAGATATCGCCTTCCCAAATCCGTAGAAACCGGGCACATTCTGCTTCATCTGCGACCAGGAGCCTACAAATGGTATGGCTCGCAAGTCTTCGAATTTGAGACCGTCCCGGTCTGCCCCACGCTTCGTAGGGCGGCTCCCGATATTGGTTTGTCCGTAAAAACGCAGCGGTGTTCTCTTCTCCAGATACTTCACAAACACCGGGTGATTCTTGAGTTCACGGTAAGCGTCGTAAGATTGAACAGCCAGCTCTTCGATCAGTTCCTTCTCTGCCTGCGTCAGATCTTCTTTTTTTCCCGTATTAAAAAGGTGATTCTCAAGTCCGGCGGTAAACAATCGCTCAAGATTATACATCGCGGTAGTCACCGTACCATAGTTAGAACTGATGGTCTGCCCTTGTACCGTAATCTGGATTTCCTTGTCCTCGATCTGCGTGCCAAGCGAGGCATAGAAATTCTGGCTATTTCCTCCTCCTCTTCCGGGAGGGCCACCGCGACCGTCGAAAAACGTAACTTTTACTCCATATTTCCTGGAAATCTCTGTCAGCTTCTCCTTGGCAAGATATATGGACCAGTTGGCCCTGAGATAGCCTCCATCCTTTGTACCGTCGGAGAAACCCAGCATGATCGTCTGCTTTCCTCCTCTTCTCTCAAGGTGTTCACGATAATAAGGTGTTTCATAAAGCACCTGCATCACGTTGGAAGCATTGGCAAGATCCTCTACAGTTTCGAAAAGCGGCACAATATCCAGCGGCACAAACCCCTCTGTATCGGCAATGAGATTCTTGGCCATCGCCAGCACCTCTATGACATTAAGCGCTGA
>CAZAVR010000175.1:7583-7790 GCA_964488435.1 uncultured Cytophagales bacterium
GTCAGACCATCCTCATAATCTTCCATGTTGAGACGGATGTGTTGGGAAAGCAAAAGATCTATTTTACGTCGCTCCTCCCAGCTTTGGTATTCAGCGTATTTCAGGAGAGGCACTTTCGTTTCCAGCAATTTAAGTACATCCTCCCAGGCCTTGGTATGCTTGCGGCTATCCTGCCTTACGTCCAGGCTGGCGAAGAAAAACCCGAAC
>CAZAVR010000176.1:0-7736 GCA_964488435.1 uncultured Cytophagales bacterium
TTTATTTCTATAACAACCTACACAAAAAAACCGATTCCTGACTAATCTCATCATGGCGTTTTATACTTAGCCAGACCGTCCATTAAAGTCTTCGCTTAAAACCCGAAATTACCCGCTACACATAAACGAGCTTTTCCGGCTTTCTTTTTTCCTGTCTGAAAACCCTGGCATTGAGGTCTTCGGGACTCACAAACCGGTGCAAAGGACTCACCCTCAGCTTTGAGCGGAAAAGAGAGTGAAGTTTTTCGTTGAAGCGTTCAGTATCAAGTCGCAATGGAAGTACAATTGTGATCTCATCGTTCCCAAATTCGTTTTTCGATATTTCTACCTGGTACAAATCTATTTCCTTTACCATATCGAGGACGTCAAATATAGCCGGGGGAAAAACAGTGGTGCCCTTGAACTTGATCATCTGCTGCTTCCTTCCGATCACAGGGCCGAGCCTCGGCGTATTCCGTCCGCACGAGCAGGCCTCATAAAATACATGACACAGATCTCCGGTACGATAGCGGATCAATGGCATTCCCTCCACACCGAGCGTAGTGATTACCACTTCACCGGCCTGCCCGTCACCTACACTTCTTCCCTCCTCGTCCACCACTTCCAATATCAGTAACTCAGGGTTCAAATGCCCACCTTTACCCGCTTCGCACTCAGTAAAAGCTGCGCCCATTTCCGTAGAAGCATAGGTGGAATACAAACTGACATTCCACTGTGAAACAATTCTTTTCCCTAGTTCATTCCAGGTAAAGTCCGGATTCCTGATGGGTTCCCCTATGCAAATAATTGAATTTACGCCCGACGAACCATAGTCAATTCCTTGCTCTACGGCATAATCAAGCAATTTCGGAATAAATGAAGGAATCGCGATCAAAACTGACGGGGAGAACTTCAGAATGGATTCCCATTGCAGAAAAGGAGCTCCAGGCCCCACCCTTATCATGCCTGCACCAAGCCTGCGCGCTCCCATCCAATAGGCTAGTCCGGCCATGAAGCGTCTGTCCAGGGTTGTCATCAGCTGGTATACATCGCTACTACTTCCTCCCGCACATTGAAAGGAAGCCTCTTCATTCATTGCCAGACGCTCTACATCCCCCTGAGTCAGGTAAAAAGCCACGGGGTCGCTCAGCGTCCCGGAGGTAGTCACGTAATCGGCGATCTCCCGCTTTGGCACACACAGGAAATCATCATTATGCGCCGCAAGATCATCCTTGGTAGTAAAAGGCAACCTACCGAGATCGGATACTGTTCTGACATCTAGGGGATTAAGCCCCTTGGCATGGAATAACCTTCGATAATAAACCGACCTCTCATTTACATAACCTATCAGCTCTATGAGCTTTTGCGCCTGTACTTCTTCTATCTTTTGCGTACGCTGAAATGGCAAAGACTGCATCTTCTTTTTACCAGTTTATACATATTTTCCGAAATCCATCTCAGGAAAGCCGGTCCTTGAAGCTTTCATAACCGAAAGTCCTGATCAATCTAAAGGTTCCGTCACTGGCTATCATACCGATCGACGGAAGATTAACTCCATTGAAAGTCGTCGTTTTTACCATCGTATAATGGATCATGTCTTCGAAGACAAGCCTGTCACCTACCTTCAAAGGATGGTCAAACCCATAATCTCCCATAAAATCCCCCGCAAGACAGGTCATTCCCCCCAGGCGATAGGAAGGTTTCCCCTCTACCGGCTCCTGATGGGCATTTCTGATATAGGGTTTGTACGGCATTTCAAGGGTATCCGGCATATGGGCGGCGAAAGAGGTATCCAATATAGCCACCGCTATTCCCTGGCTGTCCACTACATCCAAAACTGTGGAAAGCAATACACCGGTCCTCCAGGCGATAGCAGACCCGGGCTCAAGTATCACCTCCAGATCGTATGTCTCCCTGATTCTCCGTATAAGTCTGATTAACAGCTCCACGTCATATCCTTCCCTTGTCATCAGATGCCCTCCTCCCATATTCAACCATTTCGCCTGGTGAAGCAAGGATCCGAAGCGCTTCTCCAGGGCTTCAAGCGTTCTCTCTAGGGTATCCGACCCATTTTCACAGAGGGTATGAAAATGAATTCCTTCCAGTCCATCCGGCAATACATCCGGAAGCTGATCCCGGGTTACGCCCAGACGGGAACCAGGCACACAGGGATTGTACATATCCGTCGCCACTTCCGAATATTGCGGATTTACACGGATTCCTGCTGAAATTCTACGCTCAGGATGCTCGTCATTAAATTTCTGTAAACGCTGTTTGTAAAGCTCCCACTGATTCAACGAGTTAAACGTGATATGGCTGCTTCGCTCCATCACCTGATCAAATTCAGATTCCAGGTATGCGGGTATGTAAGTATGCGCCTTATATCCCATGAAATCATTGATCAGGCGTATTTCGTTGAGCGAACTTGCCGTTGCGCCCGACAGATATTCACTAACGATCGGAAATGCACTATACATAGAAAACCCCTTCAGCGCGAGAATAATCTTACCTCCGCTCGCCTTTTGTACCGAATCGATGAGACGGAGGTTATTTCTTAGTAGTTCTTCTTCTAAAATGAAACAGGGAGATGGTAATTTTGAATAATCAATCATCAGGTCAAAGTAATAAATGTGGATACCCCTTCTTCCGCCAAACAATTAACTGAACCACATTTCAATGAATAATTCTTTTGCTATTTTTACAACGTAAATGTAGAGGTTTTTAACAGACAGTTCCCAAAGATTTTATATTGCATCCTATGCCTTTTCTGGTTTTAGATCTTGAAATGACCGGTCCGGAACCCGGGTGGAATGAAATTATTCAAATAGGTGCAGAGCTTTTTACCGACAATTGGCTGTCATTGGGTACCTATCTGCAAAATGTTTACCCGGAAAATGAAGAATCTTTTTCGGTAAAATCCGAAGAAGTCCACGGCCTTTCGCTGGACGATCTGGATGACGCTCCTATGATTTACGATGTCATTCCTGAGTTTGAAGACTGGATCAGATCCAAACTCGGAAAAAAGAAACCCGGAAATGCCCTTCCTCTGAACAACCTGACAGATGTGATTATCTGCGGACAAAGTGTGATCAACGATATCAACTTCCTCCGGTTTGCCTACCGGAACGAAAAAATGCAATGGCCGTTCTCTAACAAAATGCTGGATCTTCATACCATTTCCTATTTGTTCTTTCAGATTCTTCAGCACAATGGACGCTCAATACCCAAATCTCTGAGCCTGGGATCGGTTTCAAAATACTTCGGATTCGAGCGGGAAGAGGAAACGCATAATGCTTTGGAGGATGCCAGGCTCACGGCTATGTGCCTGAAAGAATTTTTTAGTATCAGCAAGCAACTTGAGTTAAAAAATTAACCAAATACTACACCAAAATCAAAAATGGTTGATTACAATCCGAAGGAATGGATCAGTCTGGTTTTTTCCTTAACCAAAGCTGACACCGTTCGTAAACTGATGCCGTTAATGATCAGCATCACCATTTACACTTCTATTCTGGCTGTGCTTATCCTTGAATACTGGCGTATTGGCGAGAATACCGATCTAAAGAACATATCCCTGATGCATTCTTTACTTGGCTTCGTCATTTCCATGCTTCTTGTATTTCGTACCAATACAGCTTATGACAGATGGTGGGAGGGTCGTAAACAATGGGGATCACTCGTCAATAACAGTCGTAACCTTGCTTTAAAAATCAACACATTGCTGGGTGGCAACGGTCACGAGAAGGAAATAAAGTACTTCAAAAATATGATTCCCAATTACGCCTATGTTCTCAAAAACCATTTGAGGAAAAATCGCCACACTGACGAACTGGAGGAATCCGAAGGCTTTCCGATCTCGTATCTTCATAACCGGGAACATCTGCCGAATGTCATCGCCGGGGAGATATATACCAAAATTATCTCCCTGCAAAAAGATGGCGTCATTTCTCCGGAAGAATTGCTTTTTTTGAAAGACGAACTTCAGTCATTCACAGATATATGCGGTGCATGTGAACGGATCCGCAATACCCCGATTCCTTATTCCTACAGCTCATTTCTGAAGAAGTTTATTACTTTTTACAGCTTTACGCTTCCGGTTGGTTATGTTTTCAGCCTGCATTACCTGGTCATCCCCTTTGTATGTTTCATTTTCTATGTCCTTGCCAGCCTTGAAGTCATCGCCGAGGAAATCGAAGATCCCTTTGGCACTGACGCCAATGATCTTCCGCTTGAGCGCATTTGTGAGAATATTAAAAAGTCGGTAGGTGAGATTTTCGAAAGAAAATAGCTTGCTTCGCCAAAAAACATAAAGTGGCATGGTTATTTGAGGCTTACTCGTCAAATAACTCATTCACTATTCTATAAAATCCCATGAAAAAGACATCCAACCATTTGCTGGCGGCCACACTCGTTTTATCCTGCGTGTTATTCAGCTCCTGCAACCGCTATTATTACCAACCCAACAGTGTAAATGCGCCGATGCTCTCCGATCAGGGGGACGTTCATGTAGTTATGAACGGGTCCTTTGGCAACGAAACAGTTAATTCATCCAACTCTACCAATCATGTTATTAATATCCAGGCCGCGGGTAGCCCGGTAAAACACCTGGGGATCATTGGCGGCTTTACCAATTATGATTTCACCGTAACCAGTAATCCCGACCGGGCTGCAGGACGTGTAAACGCAAGGGCAAACCTTGCCGAGATTGGGGTAGGTACATATATGGAATTTCTCGAACGGACTGACGGACGCAAGCTACTTGCGGATGTATACGGGGGAACGGGCATAGCTACGATCAAAAGTGACGTGAACATGGATGCCATGCGATATTTTCTTCAGCCAGGTTTCACTTTTCGTTCCCATTATTTCGACGCTTCTTTTAATATGAGATTTTCTGGCGTCAAATACAGCAATTTCGACGCGAACGGCTACAACGACGATTATCTGAGAAGCAAGAATCTCATATCTGAAAACGGTCGCATTGATGACAGGCTACATGTATTTGCAGAGCCATCGGTAACCTTGCGTGGCGGATATAAATTCATTAAAGCCCAGTTGCAATGGACCTTGGCATCTTCGTTATCCTCTGTTCCCTGGAACTATAACGGCAGCCTTTTCACCGTTGGGTTTGCTTTTGATATGGAAGGCCTGAAAAAATAGATCCTGGTTTAGATAAATCACCAAAAAAAGTCCACTGAAATTTACATCAGTGGACTTTTTTGGTGGTGATCAGGATCGGTCGGTCTCGTGTCGCAAACCTCTGAAATGTTCTTCAAACCATGCCACAGACAGTTGAAGATCCTGGCGAATCAGGTTATGCCCTGCCTGCAAATGATACACTTTGACGTCAAAACCAGCCCCCGTCAGTAAACCGGCATACCTGTCGCTTTCAGCACTGTCTACCGTGGGATCAGACACCCCATTGGTGATAAATACGGGCGTATGCTTTGTATTCTGTTTCTGTCTGACTGCTTCCCTGAAAGGCTGCATAGGCCGGTAAAGTATCGCTCCGGCAAGTAAATCAGGGTACAATGCCAAGAGGCCTCCGGCGATGTTTGCTCCGTTTGAATAGCCGAGTGCTACGACCTTGTTTCCGTCAAATTTCAGTTCCCCGGCAAGTTTAGCCAGAAAATCAGCAAGTTCATCCACCCTGAACGCGAGATCCTCCTCATCGAATACACCCATACTTATCCGTTTAAAAAATCGGGGCATTCCATTTTCAAGCACATTTCCTCTTACACTGAGTACATTCACGCCCGCACCGAAATCGCCCGCAAGGGACAGCAAGTCTCTTTCATTGCCTCCGGTGCCATGCAGCAGAAGCAGTGTGAAAGCCTCCGGCCCACCCCTCTGCTCATAAATGTATTTTAATGGTTCATAGCTCATAGTAAGGCGCTTTTTGGTTTGACAAAGTTTCAATTATTAATATAAAGGAACCAGGCTCGCCTCAATTTCCTTCCGGCGCGGCTCGTATTGAGGAGGCAGCTTCAGATGTGTACCCAATTCCTCCAGTGATTCATCTACCGTGAAACCGGGATTATCCGTTGCAATCTCGAACAGAACTCCGTTCGGCTCCCTGAAATACAGCGAGAAAAAGTAGTTGCGGTCGATCTTCTGTGTGACATTGTAGCCTTGTGCCACAAGCTTCTGTCTGAAAGCCATCAGTGTTTCTTCATCTTTTACGCGGAAGGCTACATGATGCACTGATCCGTTAGCCACGTGCCCCCTTGACTCAGTAGGTATCTCCACTATATCGACAATTCCGGCTGTATCCACAGCATTGGTAACATATCTGTAGCGATTCACCTCCTGCGCCTCCAGCTCGTAGCCAAACACGTCCTCCAATACGGAAGCCGTTGGAGCCAGCTTATTGACCGTCAACGTAATACCATGAAAACCTTTGATAGCAACGGCTGCGCTCACTTCAGCGCTTTCCCATCCTACCCGCTCATCCGTTGACTCGACCAGCTCAAACTTCAATCCATCCGGATCCAGAAACGTCAGGTATTTCTCACCAAACTTTTCAGCCGGCTTATTATAAATGACGTTGTACTTCTCAAACCGCTCGATCCAAAACGGTATACTCCCCGTCGGAACGGCATACCCGATTTCCGTGGCCATACCGGCTCCCCGTCTCCCCTGCGGAACAGCACTGCCCCATGGAAAGAATGTCAATATAGAACCCGGCGTACCAAATTCATCTCCAAAGTAAAAGTGATAGGTACCAGGATCGTCAAAGTTTACGGTCTTCTTGATGAACCTTAACCCCAACACCTTTGCATAAAAATTAAAATTCCGTTTTGCGTCCCCGGCGATAGCCGTAATATGATGAATGCCCATGATGCGCTTTTCCATAATCTCTGATTTTTAAATTGATATACAAAAGTGGTTTGTTTTTTACCCGTCCGCATTGATCTATGGTAAGAAGTATGCTCCTCGGGTTACCAACAAGCACCATCACGAAATCCTCCGGAACACATTCTCTGATTGTAAAAATAATAAATCCCCACCGCCCGAACCATTCAAGAGTACAATTGTTTAATTTAAAGGCTTTCAAGCATGCATGCGGCAAAGCGCCATCAAAGTGTACGTCGTCCGGGATGTTTTGTAAATAACGCTTTAACTATCAAATGAAAAACTTCTTGATAAGCTTTCTGATCTTATACCCTTTTTTAAGCAACTTTCAGGCAGGTGCGCAGGAGACCATACAAAATAAGGCAACATCCCGTCATATCGGTGTCCTGAACGACAGAATCCTGATCATTCCTCCGGAAAATTTCGAAAAATCAGGGACATCCGAGAGCTTTGTTCAGCCCAAAACAGGGTCAACGCTCATGCTCCATCATATCCCTGTTTCTTTCAATGAATCGGCCAAAAGCTTTACCAACGAAGGTCTTCTCGATCAGGGAATTTCGGCAAAGACCATCCAGTCAATAAAAATAAATGGTACCAACGCGATTCTCGTACATGCCGACCAGAACACCCAGGCATTGCCTTACCTGAAAATCATCCTTTGCTTTGGCACACCCAATGAAACTTACCTGCTGAGCGGTTCCTTCCCACTGGGATTCGATGAAAGCGGAAAAAGCATGGAAGAGTCGATGTTGAGTGTGATTCCAGCCGATCACACAGCTGAAAAAGCGAATGTTCCGGATTTTAGAGTAACCACCGCCGGCACCAAGCTAAAATATGCCAAAACGGCTTCCGGTTCGAGTATCTACACGGTCGACGGCCGGGTGCCCACCGAATCGACCGAT
>CAZAVR010000177.1:0-7728 GCA_964488435.1 uncultured Cytophagales bacterium
TTTACTGCTGCTGTTCACCAACTTGGTACGCGCCGGGCTTTCTAACAGGTGGCTTGTTTCCGTGTTTTCGAAAAAAATAATAACCAGAAGATGCTTCGCCGCCATTTTGCGAAAGTAGGCAAGCTGCCGGCGTAATCCCTGCAGCGTTTCCAAGTTGGTGAACAGCAGCAGTAAACTTCGTTGTGCGATACGCGTCTGTATACCAGCATAAAGCTTTTCAAAACTGGTTTCTCTGAAGTGTGTTTCCTGGTGGTACATGACTTCGAGCAACCTTTGTAATTGATCGGAGCGCCGGTCTGCAGGTACGATATTACTTATTTGCTCCGCAAAGGTAATCAAGCCGGCTTTGTCTTGTTTTTGAAGTACAATGCTGCTTAGGGCGACGGATGAGTTAATAGCATGGTCCAGAAGCGTCATACCCTTAAAAGGTGAGCGCATGGCCCGTCCTTTGTCTATGAGGCAGTATACTGATTGCGCTTTTTCGTCCTGAAAAGCATTGACCATCAAAGTTCCGGAGCCAAAGCTGTTCCTTCTGGCGGAAGCCTTCCAGTTTATTTTTCTGGGGTCGTCGCCTGCTACGTAGCCACGGATCTGGTCAAACTCCATCGACTGGCCGGTTTTTCGCAACCGTCTGTGTCCGGCATCGCTTAGTCGGTTAGAGATGGCGAGGAGACTATATTGGCGCATTTTTAGAAATGAAGGGTACACGGCAACGGGCTTTTCCTCTTCAAAGCTGTAACGCCTCGTTATAAGGCGCATAGGGCTGCTGACATACAGATGTAACTTCCCAAATAAATATACACCCCGCTCGGAAGGTTGCAATGTATAGGTGATTTGTTGCTTGCTTTGGGGCGTCATTTTGACCGGAAATGAAATGTCTCTTCGCTGAAACTGATGGGGGATTTCATCGACGATCTGTATGGATACGGGGAATACATATTTGTTTTCTATAAAAACTGTAATGGTGTTGGCATCTCCGTTGGACAGGCGATCAGGGGTGATTCTTCTGGCAAAGACATTTCTGGGGCTCCGGTACAAGGTAATCATGTCCGTTATAATCAATGCAAGAAAAACGACAAGACAAAGTTCGGTGGCCGGTAAGAGCGGCGGAAAAAGATAAGCAACAATGAAAGCCGCAAAAAAAACGCACAGCACGATCCATGTTCTTTGGTGAACATAAAGAGAGCTGAAAAAGCCAGTCATGCGTCTCACCGGGGAACTTCTGTTTTGTCAATAATGAGTTTTACGACACTATCAGGTGTGCTGCCTTCCATTTCCCGTTCCGGTGTCAGTATTATCCGGTGCCTCAGTACAGGATAAGCCAGCTCCTGGATATCGTCAGGCGTTACGAAGTCCCGCCCGTTGATCGCGGCCAGTGCCTTGGCGCTATTCATCAGCGCTACGGATGCGCGGGGCGAAGCACCCAGAAAAAGAGCCGGATGAGATCTGGTTTGTCGGATCAGGTCTACGATATATTGAAAAAGAGGGGGTTCAATATGGACCTGGTGCGCTTTTTCCCGGAGCTCTCCTAACTGTCCGGCTGTGATAACAGGCTTTATTCGGGAAATGGCTCCGGCAAGATTCTTGCGGAGATGATGGCCCTTGAGTATTTCGGCTTCTTCGTCTGCAGAGGGATATCCGATATTAATTTTAAAGAGAAAGCGATCCAGCTGTGCTTCAGGTAGTCGGTAGGTTCCTTCGTGTTCAACCGGATTCTGAGTGGCAATAATCAGAAACGGGTCAGCCATAGGATAGGTATGGCCGTCTGCTGTGACCTGCTTTTCCTCCATAAGTTCAAAAAGTGCCGATTGGGCTTTTGCCGGGGCACGATTGACTTCATCGACAAGAATAATATTGGAGAATACCGGTCCTTTTTTGAAATCGAATCTGCCGGTTTGAATGTTGAAAACAGAGGTGCCGGTAATATCCGAAGGCATGAGATCCGGTGTGAATTGAATACGGCTGAAATCGGTATCTATCGTTTTGGCAAGCAATTTTGCAATCAGTGTTTTGGCGACTCCCGGTACACCTTCCATCAGAATGTGTCCGTCTGCCAGCAGCGCGGTAAGGAGATGCTTTATAGCTTGTTCTTGTCCAACGACTACGCTCCCTATCTCAGCCTGAACCTTTTCGATGGCATCATTGAGGTCTGTGAGATTAATTCGAGGTGAAAATTCCATGTAAATATTTTGCGTGAATGTTCAAAAATACTAATACTATTGCCCGGCGACCCGATAAAACGCTTCTATTTTGCTGTTAAGGCTGATCAGTTCGTTTTTGGAGATATGGTCCACATTTTGTACATATTCTATCTCAGCGACAAGATCCTGAATTTCCTGTTGAGGGAGTCCGCTTTTGGATGTAAGCAGCAAAACCAGCTCAGGCTTTTGGTAGACTTCGGGTCTTATCCCTAATTTTTCCCATACATACATATTGAAATACTGGATCCTTTTCCGGGCGGCGCTGATATGCGCTTTTTTCAGATAATACATGTTTCCGATCATCTTAATAAAATCGAGGCTTGCATTCTGAGGAGGGGTGAGGACGGGAATGATCCTTTGTTTCCGCTTACCGGCAAAAATAATGTAGGCAAGCAGGCTTATCAAGGCCAGATACCAGGCTGCACGCAGCGCAGGCTCTCTGGCGATGTACCTGAGGATAGACTGGTTGTCTGCATCGAAGCGACCTTGTTTCAGGTATTCGTCCCACAATGTAGGCGCTACAGGCAAATATGAAAGTGCCTCGAAAGCATAAGCAGAGGTATTGGGAGCCAGCACATAGTAGTTGGTGAAAGCAATAGGCATGCAGTGCAGGAAAAAATATCCTTTACCAAAACTGACTTTTACATGCACCGGTTGTTTAAATTCATTGGTGCCCAGCAATGTGATATTTTTTGCATCTCTGGTACGGAAGAAAGACCCGTTACCGGCATAAGGAAACAAATAATTCATTTTCCCGGATAGCGCCTTGTTTTCAAACCGGATGCTTTCAGGCGTGCGTGCCGAAGGATTATTCTCTAAGGTTAGGGAAAGCCTGTTTAATAAGGTGTCCGGAAAGTGGTAGGCAGAGATGAACGCCATATTACCGGCATCCACATAGTCGAACAGGACTTTAAGGTCATAGTTGTCGATCTCAAAATGCTCGTTGATGGAAACATAATTACTTTTGCCGGGCATTTCAGAATCTTCAAGGGTATTGTACAGCGGTTGTCTTTCTGTGGTGACCGTGGTACCCGGGAAAGTACCAGGTAGTAACTCATAAAGTGCCCGGGTACCGTAAGGAATTTTGTCTCTGTTGGAATAGGTAGCTGTCCAGTCGACTGGCCTGGGGCGATAATACTCCAACGCGATGTAGCCTGTAAGTGTGAGTAGGATAAAAATATGGAATTTGTTGAATCTCATATTTTTACAGCTGTTTTTTCGGTTAACCTCAAGACCCTGGCTTCCATGTCTTTAAATTCGGCTTGTCCTATCCGGAAATCTCCGTACCAGGCATACTCAAAAAAGTATGTTATTCTTTTGAAATCGTCGTAAATGTCGGTCGAAGACAAATCCTGTACATAGTTCTGATTGGTTCGTTCAGGATGCCAGTTGATAAAGCTCTGGTCTGCCAAAAGTTTCAGGGTTTTCAGGTAAAGAATACGGATACCCAGCCTGTAATCTTCATTTCTTAACGCATTTTCGAGCGCTGTATCAAAATTAACTTTGTGAATGTCTTCACGGCCGTATAGCAGATCGGTTTTCGAGGCGATTTTCTCATGAGGCGTCATGAAAGGAAATGACTTCGCTTTGAAAAACAGGTAAATAATAATTCCGGCTGCCAGGAACAGGATGAGGTAGTTCCAGCTGCTTCCGAAACTGCTTCCCTGCAAGAATCGGTAAATGGCTTTCAAGACTGATTTGATGAATCGTTGCACCGGGTTTGTAGCCGGAGGTTCTTCCATTTCATAGCGATAAGCTCTTTCGGATCTGAGTTTCTCCAGTAGTTCGGGCTGAGGCTTTCTAACTGAAATCGAAGCCTTATCGGGAGGGGGCAAAAGCACAACACTGTCTTTTTTTTGCGCCGCCAGATTTGTGGAAAAAAAAAGAATCAGCAAGCCATATCCGGAGAGCCGGAAAATATTGGCTTTATATTTTGAAAAAACTATTCTGCCCAAGATTACCTACCGTTAAAAACTACTCTGCGAAAGGTCGATTCCCGATGGCCTCTATCTCTTTCAGGAGGCCGGCACCTTCTTTCTTTTCAAGAAGGCTGTAGTACTGAAATCCCATACCCAAAATAACCAGCCCGTTCATCAGGGTACTTCCGATCATAGCCAATATACTGCTAAGTACATTGACAAAAGAGAAGGTGCCCGAGTTCATCATACTGCCGGAGTTTGAGGTGTCCGTCGCCAGACTTAATCCTTTCAAAATTTGAATGATCATATTGGGAATCTGGAAAGCAAAAGAAACTGCATAGGCGAGTAAACCCATGACCAAAAGAAAGAGAAACGTCGACCACCAGTGGTTCCTGATAAGGTAGAAGCATTTCCGCAGTGCATCGCTTACGCTGGTTTGTTCCCGCATCATAACGATCAGGAGGAACTGTATCGGAATGGAGGCATATATCCCCGGAAGCAGAAATAACAGAAAAGCAACGCACATCAGTATACCTCCGAGGATGGCTGCCAGAATCAGATCAAAAAGTCTCTGACTTATTTTATTCCATACCATTTCAGGAGTGATGGTTGCCTCATGGCCTGATTCTTCATAAATGATCAGAAACGAGGAGACTGTCAGGGCAGTAGCAAAATGTATGGCCAGGGAAAATACAATAACGAGGACGTAATTCCAGGAAAAAACACTGGAAAAGGCGTCCAGGGCAGAACCTGCCGAAAGATAGTTGTAGGGATTGTAAAAGCCCAAAGCTATTCCTCCCAGAAGAACAAAAGGCCCTGAGATAAAAAGCAGAGATTTACAAATGGCTTTAAAATTGGCAGCGGCAAACGAAAGAGTTGCCGTTACATTTGCGCCCAAATCACGTTCTTCGAGGAGCACAGTACGTTTTTTTTGCATGGGTTTTGGGTTTACGAGGCTTGATTTTCGCGAAAAACGAGTGTCTTGCCATATATAACAAAGTACCAGATAATAAATATAGCGGAAAACGTAATAATACCAACACTTGCCCAGACGGGTAAATCTAACCGTGTGACAAAGCTTTCCAAAAATCCGGCTACGACAAATATGGGGATCAACCCTACCGTAATTTTCAGGGCCTTGACTGCGCCTTTTCTGAATGCATATCCCCTTGAGAAAGTACCCGGAAACAAGAAGCTGTTACCTAAAACGATTCCTGCACAACCGGCGATCACAATCGCCGAAATTTCAAGTGTGCCGTGAATCCATATTTTCAGAATGGACGCTGTAAGCAAGTCTCTTTCATAAAAGAAGTATTGAAAAGAACCCAGCATAACGCCGTTCTTAAATAAGATAGCCACGGCACCCAGCGAAAAGAAAATACCCATAACAAATACAAAAAAAGAAACGCGGATATTGTTGAAAGTGATGCCCAGAAACATATCTCCCTGTGATTGCGATTTATATATAGCGAGCGGATCCCCGCTTTCTATGTTGCGCAGGGTTTGATTGACATACTCGTCGCCCATGATCAGCCGGACAAAGGTGTCGTCGTTGGCCGCGGAAATCCAACCGATGAAAAAGGCCGTTATAAAGAAAACAAACGAATACAGGAGTTCTTTCCGGACACTAACCATCAGAAGCGGCAGCTCGTAAAGCCAGAATGTCTTTATCCGCCCTTTTTTTTCGGGGCGGTTGCGGTAAAGCTTGCGGTGAAGATCAGCCGTAAGTGCATTTAGATAAGTAACTACCGGAGCATCGGGATAGAAAGTCCTCGCATAAGACAGGTCGTCGGTAAGGGCTATAAAAATTTCGGTGAGCTCGTCAGGATTGCTGCCGGGGTCTTTCTCATATTTTTCCCACCGCTCGGAATTTTGTCTGATAAAAACGGCCTCTTTCATTAACTAATTTTTAATATCGGTTACTATCGTGATTCCTTCCTTGCCGCCAACCGGTTTGTTTCGATAAATAGAATGGATTACGGTTGGAAAGTTATTAGTTTTGAGATACATTTCGTCGATTTTTAAAAAAAGTACCCCTATTATTTAAAAGTAAACAGACCCATGGCCATTCAGATAGCCACGGCGCAGAACGTCGGAGTAGACTATGAACTAGCGAGTGTCGGAGACCGTATCGCTGCGCAGCTTATTGATTATGCGATTTACCTGCTCTGGTTTATGGCAATGGGTGCGGCAGCACTAATTCTGAGCGGATTGGGCCTGGATGTCAATACATATATATCATTTTCCTTTTTTGCCCTTGTGGTGTTCGGACCCGTGCTGCTGTGTCCGTTGCTTTGCGAGTATTTTATGGATGGCCAGACCCTGGGCAAAAAAGCGCTGAAAATAAAGGTAGCCAGGTTGGATGGCGGTGGCGCTACACTTTCCTCTTATTTGCTGCGTTACGTTTTAATCATTGTAGATATCAGTTTGTTTTCGGGGATTGTAGCCGTGCTAACCATCATTATTAACGGAAAGGGTCAGAGGCTGGGTGACATTGCGGCTGGTACCACCGTGATCAAACTGGCCAGAAAGGTTCATCTGAATGACATTGGTTTGGGTGCGGTTTCGGAACACCACCAGATAAAGTATACACAGGTAGAAAAACTGAAGGACCGTGATATGGTAACTATCCGTAAAGTTCTGGCCAGGGGAGACGAGCAACTGGAACAGGCAACAGCAGACAAGGTAGCTTTTTCTCTGCAAATCTATTATACCGATCCTCCACGTGATTTTCTAATGGATATCCTCTCTGACTACCAGCATCTGGCGTTGACCGAATCAAATTCCGAATAATATTTGCCAGAATGAATGTCTCTGAATGGTTGGATCTTCTTTGGAAGCAGGTCAGGCAAACAGATCTGTTGCAATGGATCGGTGTGGTTTTCGGGGTAGTTGAGGTATTGCTGGCCAGGGTTAATAATGTATGGCTTTATCCCGCCGGTCTTATTTCTATATCTGTCACTGTTTATATTTTTTACCACTCCGGACTTTATGCCGAGAGCCTGCTCAATGTGTACTATTTTGTGATGAGTATATACGGATGGAGGTACTGGCTCAGCAGGAGAGGAATGAACTCGCAGCCGAAAGTGGGCTATGCCACCAGCGCCGAATGGAAGGTCACAGCGGGAATAGTAGTCGCCGGATTTGCATGCATATATTATGCGCTGGAAAATTACACAAATTCTTCTGTGCCGGCCTGGGATGCATGGGTGACTGTTACGGCCTGGGCAGGCATGTGGCTGCTGGCTAAACGAAAGGTAGAAAACTGGATATTCCTGAATATAAGTAATGCCTTTGCGATTCCATTGCTTTTTTACAAACAGTTGCCGTTGTATGGGTTGCTTACAGTCATTTTGTTTATCGTAGCGGTACAGGGATATTTTAAATGGAAGAATTTAATCAAATTGCAAAAAACACCATCTAAACCAGGGACTTTGTCAGGGGCATAACCTGGAAAAGACGCTGTAAATTTTTAACAATGTTAACAAAACGGTATCGGCTGCTTTTAGCCCTTTTTGTTATTTTCTGTGTACAATCCGGCCTTCATGCCCAGTCAGTTCTTACGCTGAAAGAAGCCGTTACTACAGCTATTCAAAACTACGGAACGG
>CAZAVR010000178.1:0-828 GCA_964488435.1 uncultured Cytophagales bacterium
GAAGAAGAATACCCCAAGGTGATCAAAGAGCCGATTGTTGAAAAGCTATTGGGTTCTGAGATCTTCGATAAGGATCTTTACCAGGACAATGACGTAGCAGGGGTGGTCACAGGCCTTGCCTGGACGTCTGTCGGTGGGGAAATCCTCTTTATCGAGTCCAGCCTAAGCAGAGGCAAAGGCTCGCTTACCCTTTCCGGTCAGCTGGGTGATGTCATGAAGGAGTCGGCTGTCGCTGCACTTTCCTACCTCAAAGCACACAGTGAAAAGCTTCACATAGATTACCGTATTTTCAGTCATTACGATCTGCATGTGCACGTGCCGGCCGGCGCAGTACCCAAAGACGGCCCTTCAGCGGGAATTACCATGCTTACCTCTATGGCGTCGATTTATACACAGAGGAAAATCAGACCTTTCCTTGCTATGACGGGAGAAATCACGCTTCGGGGGAAAGTGCTGCCTGTAGGCGGCATAAAAGAAAAAATCCTCGCAGCGCGGCGCGCAGGGGTTAAGGAAATCATCCTTTGTTCGAAAAACCGGAAAGACGTAGAAGAAGTACAGGCCAATTATGTAGAGGACCTCACTTTTCATTACGCAGATACGGTAAACGACGTTCTTGGATTTGCATTGCTACCAGAGCAGGTATCGGATCCACTTCACTTTGTTTTTCCTGAAGACAAAAAGGAAAATGAAGAAAAAGGAGTTGAGGTACTTTTATAGTCTATCATAAATAATCAAAAACTGTGCGGGTCCGGATTTCCGACGGAAATCCGGACCCGCACAGTTTTTAACTAGTCTGCCACATTCAGCTGACCACGGATCTCCCCGTCA
>CAZAVR010000178.1:838-3269 GCA_964488435.1 uncultured Cytophagales bacterium
TGTCTGTAAATGAAAACGGACTGGTGAAAGTATTACCAAAATCTACAATCACAGGACCAGTCGTATCCACATCACCACGACGAATACCCCAGCCCGTTAAGGAATCTAATCCGCTATACGTAATGTTAAGCTTGAGGATGCTCATCTCGCTGTTATAATCTCCCGTCACATTTCCGGTAGCCGTTGAGGCATTTGACGGAACCTGATTTACACCGGACAACGCTGCAGAAACAGCCATATTGGGCACAGGTGTCGCCCCCTCATCATCTTTTTTACATCCTGCCAACGCAAGAAAACAAAATCCTATCCAAGCAGCCTTTCTCATACTAAATAAATTAAAATTGTGTACTTATACATTTTGAGAAGGTCACGTCCTAAAATAATAATGCCGCTCAGGATTTCTCGTAAATAAGCCCGTAAAGCCAGGGTTCAGCAAAAGAAGTTTGAAGACTCTTGTCACATTCTGTTGAAGTTTTCTACAGACCCGGTTAATACAGTGTTCCAAAAACATCCTTCGGAAAGGGGATTATTCGTTCAGATGACATCCTCATCGAATCAATTCCGTCTTCTCATTGTTACCTTAATTGACAGCAAGTTCGTTTTAATGCTAACGGAGGCGGGACCGTTCAGCGACAGCGTAACTCTATTTGCAAGAGGATTGAAAATAAGCGAACTTTGCAGACTTTTAACAATTATCGATTACTAGAAAGTATTATATATGGCACAGGTTACATGCTCCTTCTGCGGACGTCGCAAAAATGAAGTGGAGTTGCTCCTTTCCGGAATTGATGCCCACATCTGTAACAACTGTATTACACAGGGATATCAGGTGGTGATGGAGGAAACACCACAGAAGGATGACAAAAAACAGAAGAAATCCAAGCTTCCCAAAATCAACGTGGTACCCCCGGTTGAACTGAAGAAATTTGTCGACCAATATGTAATCGGCCAGGACGAAGCGAAACGCTCGCTTTCCGTCGCCATTTACAACCACTATAAGAGGCTGAACCAGCCTGCAACCGGTGATGATGTGGTCATTGAAAAAGCGAATATCATCATGGTCGGTGAGACAGGCACAGGTAAAACTTATCTGGCCCGCATTATGGCGAAGATTCTGCAGGTGCCGTTCTGTATTGCTGATGCCACTACCGTAACTGAAGCCGGCTATGTGGGGGAAGATGTGGAAACCATCCTGACGCGACTGTTGCAGGCTGCTGACTATAACGTAGAGATGGCCGAACGAGGCATCGTTTACATTGACGAAATCGATAAAATTGCCCGCAAGGGAGATAACCCATCCATCACCAGAGATGTATCCGGAGAAGGTGTTCAGCAAGCTTTACTTAAACTTCTGGAGGGTTCTATTGTCCATGTGCCGCCGCAGGGTGGCAGAAAACACCCTGAACAAAAACTTACAGCTATCAATACAGAGAATATCCTGTTTATCTGCGGAGGTGCATTTGTCGGTATCGACAGGCACATTTCCAAAAGAATCAATACGCGCCCTATAGGCTTCACCAACGATTCTAAAATTGTGGAAATCTTTGACAAAGGGAACTTGTACAGGTATATCACAGCACAGGATCTAAAATCGTTCGGTCTTATCCCGGAACTAATCGGCCGCCTGCCCGTACTGACCTACCTGAACCCGCTTGACAAAGACACGCTGAAGCAAATTCTGACCGAGCCTAAGAATTCACTCATCAGGCAATATCAGAAGCTCTTTAAAATGGAAGACATTGAAATAAAGTTCGACGACGAGGTGCTTGATTACATCGTGGAGCAAGCATTTACCTTCCAACTGGGCGCGCGCGGGCTGAGAGCCATTTGTGAATCGATCATGACCGATGCAATGTTCGAGTTGCCTTCGCTTACCGACATCAAAGAGTTCAGGATAACATTGGATTATGCCCGGGAAAAATTCGAGAAGTCTTCCATGGCTATACTCAGCTCCGTAGCCTGATGTGGGAATTAAGTGGCAACGAGCCGGCACCGTTTCGGGGATGGGCTCGTTGCTGTCAAAAAAAAAATCAGCTCTTTTCCAACCAATCCGGCTCCATGCAAATCTTAGCTGTAATACCGAACCTTAACTCGTTATCAGTCATGAAAAGAATTTCGCTTTTAGTCGCTCTGGTTGCCGTAACGTTTGCCTGCAGTCGTCCGCAGGAGGCTGCGCCGGAAGAAAAGACCACATTAGCCAAAGCATCTTACCGTCAGGAAACCAGTGTTAAAAACGCCGGGTTTGACCTCAATCTCACCGTCACTGAAGTAAGGGACAGCAGGTGCCCCATGGATGTCGTCTGTGTAACCATGGGACATGTAGAAATTGATTTTGTCGTTTCCGACGGCTCACAGGACACGAACGTCACCGCATTCCTTTCTCCTTCCAATAAGGATTCAGGTAAATCAAAATTCGACATCGGAGGTAAAA
>CAZAVR010000178.1:3279-7673 GCA_964488435.1 uncultured Cytophagales bacterium
CTTATCTCAAATCCACCGAAAAACCAGACATCAACGACTACAAGGTGAGTGTCTCCATCTCACGTAACTGATAATAACTCCTGCCTGGAAAAACCACCTATGTTTTTCCAGGTAGGAAATAAGACATAATACGCTAATTTTGCGCAAAACTCTGTTAGCAGATTGTGTCAAAACCTATTCTAGTTGTCAAATTCGGCACGGCCTCCATCACGCTTCCTTCCGGGGAGCCGGATCGATCTATTATTTCGGGGGTGGCCCGGCAGGTTGCCTCACTCCATACCAGGTACAATATCATACTGGTTTCCTCAGGTGCTGTCGGTGCAGGCAAAGCCCATATCCATAATTATAAAGGATCCATTACACAGAGAAAGGCCGCAGCATCGATAGGCAACCCTCTGCTGATCGGTATCTACGCTGACGAATTCAAACCTTTCGGCATCCCCATTGCGCAAAGTCTTTGCGAGCGTCAGCACTTCGCCAACAGAAACCAATTTCTCCAACTCAAGAGTACCTTTGAAGAGCTCTGGGAGAACGGCATTATCCCTATCGTGAATGAAAATGACGTCGTAAGCGACCGCGAACTGAAATTCTCGGATAACGACGAACTGGCCACTTTAATTGCTGCTGGTTTTGGAGCGAAAGTTCTTATGCTTTGCACCTCGGTAGGAGGCCTCCTCGACAGTGCCGGCAGGATCATCCCCAAGGTCGAAAACGTGAATGAGGTATTCAAATTTGTCAACGATGACAAGTCGCCCCTCGGACTCGGAGGCATGGCCTCCAAGCTCACTTTCGCAAAGCTGGCTGCACGCATGGGGATCAGGGTAATAATCTTCGGAATCAAGGAACCTGACGGGCTGCTTCAAGCGTTGAATGAAGAAACGGGAACCGTTATACAGCCTTATAAAAGCACGCTGTCTGCCCGTAACCGGTGGTTGGGATCAGGAGGTCTGATCGCAGGGAGGCTATCGGTAGACGACGGCGCCGAAAAGGCACTCAGCAAACGAAAAAGCTTACTGGCTGTAGGCATAAAACAGGTGTCGGGCGAGTTTGAAAAAGGAGAAATCATCGAAATTTGTGATCCGCAGAATAACATTATCGCGGTAGCAAGATCCCGGGTTACCTCCCTTGAAATAATCGATAATCTGAAAACGAATAACTTTGAAGTGGCTCACGCCAACGATATCGTATTACTATAGATTGACTACGGGAAGCCCCCCGAAAACTTCGGCGGCAACCCAAACCCGGGCGACCGGCAAAATTATTTCCGAGAAAATGGAATCTATTCAGTCTCTTTTACAAGACACACAACGGGCCTCTTCCGGTCTTCAGCGCCTGACTGACCAAGAAAACAAGTCCCTGATCCTTCTTATCGCAGAAAAAGTCCGTGAGGGAACACCACGCATCCTGGCCGAGAACCAAAAAGATCTGGCCGTTATGGATGATTCCGATCCAAAAAAAGATCGCTTACTCCTGAACAACCAGCGAATTGACGGATTAATTCAGAGCTTGAGTGAAATTGCAGCACTCCCGACTCCGGTGGGCCAGGTACTTCTTGAACGGGATATAGAACAGAGCCTTCATTTAAAAAAAGTGAGTGTGCCACTTGGTGTAGTGGGGGTGATATATGAATCACGACCTAATGTCACCCTCGATGTGGCTGCTTTGTGTCTCCGGTCAGGAAACGCCTGCGTACTTAAAGGGGGAAAGGAAGCGATCCACTCCAATACCGTTTTAGTGTCACTGATTCACGAAGCGCTTAAGGAGTCGGGAGTTGACACTTCCGCCGTGGCCCTGCTTCCGACGGATCGTAAATTTACGAACGAACTGTTACAGGCCACCCGCTATGTGGATATCATCATACCACGTGGGTCGGAATCCCTTATACAGTATGTCCGGCAGAATTCCAGAATCCCTACCATAGAGACGGGCGCCGGCGTGTGTCATACCTATATTGAAAAAACCGCTGATCTTGCCAAGGCCGTAGATATAGTAGTCAATGCAAGGGTGTCGCGTCCGTCTGTCTGCAACTCTCTGGATACAGTATTGGTCGACAAAGACATCGCAGCCGACTTGCTGCCCAAACTGAAAGAAGATTTTGTAAAATGGAACGTAGAGGTGTTTGCTGATGAAGAAGCCCATGACATCCTTGAAAAAGCAGCCTACCCATTTCTTGAAAAGGCCCTGCCGGAACATTTCGGCAAAGAATTCCTGGACTACAAATGCGCCATCAAAACCGTTGACGGCCTCCAGGGTGCCCTGGATCATATCCGGGAATATTCTTCGCGGCATTCTGAAGCCATCGTCTCACGGGACAAAACCATTACTGAGCAGTTTTTGCAGCGTGTAGATGCCGCGGCCGTCTATGCCAATGCTTCTACGCGTTTTACCGACGGAGGTGTTTTCGGACTAGGTGCCGAGATCGGGATTTCAACGCAGAAACTTCACGCGCGTGGTCCTTTCGCACTGGAGAAGCTTGTGACAGAAAAATGGATCATTGAGGGTGACGGACAGGTGAGGTGGTGAAAGCTACCGCAAACATGAGGAAGCGGGGCTGATCTTACCAGACAGCCCCGCTTCTTGAAACAAAATATTATTCTTCATAAAATTACAAAATACCAATTTCAAGCAAATTTTTGCCAAAAAAAACAAATATTATATTGAAAATAGTCGACCATACCTTCAATATTGAAATAATATTTGGATTTGCATTTTGACCAAATCGCCGGCTATAGAAACGAAAACTACAGAGCGCCAATTTGTTTCATCCTTCCCGCACTCTACATGGACAGAAGCACGATAACACATCTGAGAATACCCTTTTCAGTTTTTCTTCTGCCCGTTTTTCTATTTGCACTGAGCCAGTCCGATGGAACCAACACGGCCAATGCCTGGTTTATCTTCGTTATACTGCACTTTTTACTCTACCCCGCAAGCAACGCCTACAACAGCTATTACGACAAAGACGAAGGAAGTATCGGCATGATCAAAAATCCGCCGCCTGTCACTAAAAAGCTCCTTTATACTGCTTGGACACTGGATATCGTGGCCGTCATGGTGGCCTGGGCCGCAAACCTCGGCGGGTTTTTCATTGGCTATCTGCTTGTATACGGATTCATATCCAAAGCGTATAGTCACCCTTCTATTCGTTTGAAAAAATATCCCGTCATCAGCCTGGTTATGGTCAGTATTTTCCAGGGTTTCTTTACGTACATCGCAGTGAGCCAGTCGCTGGCACTGTTACCTCCGGCATCGCTGTTGAGCATCACATATCTTTTACCTGCAGCCATTACCACCACCAACCTGCTGGCCGTTTATCCCATTACTCAGATTTATCAGCACGAGGAAGACAAAAAAAGAGGAGACCTGACGTACAGCAGAATGATCGGGATAAACGGAACCTTTGCGAACGCGGCTGTCTTCTTCAGTCTGTCTTTTCTGGGTTTTATACTTTACTTTTTTAGCATACAGCAAGAAACAGCCATCCTGCTTCTTGCTGTATGTATGAGTCCGGTTATGATTTTCTTTTCGATATGGTGGCTAAAAACAAACAAAAACCAATCTTTAGCCGACTACACCCATACCATGTATCTGAACGCCTTGGCAAGCCTGTGTCTGAATGTCTTCTTCGGACTGCTCTGCCTGGGTCATTAGATCAGAAGCCCAGAGAGACTCCAAGCATAAAGTTCGTTCCGGCCTGAGGAAAGTAAAATTTCTCCTGCGTAAGCGCGCCACCATATATGTACCCATAAGTGTAGCCGTTGGACTCATAGCGCTCATTCAACAAGTTATTGACCAATAGATTAACCTGTAGTTTCTTTGCCCACGAAGGTGCTAACGTCATTGTCAGACGAAAGTCGTTGGTCACATAGGCATGGAGCATCCGGTCCTGTGAAGCAGTATTGTCCAGAAATTGCGAACCCACATATTTGGTAAGCAGTGCTATCTCCACCTGCTTGCTCAACGTGCAAGCCAGCTGGCTTGCAGCCACCACGTTTGGCGAAAAGGATATGTCCGAACTTCCATGATCGATAATATCATAGCCTTCATGATCATAGTTCCTCACATATTCCCTGAAATTCCGGATTTTGTTACGGCTGAGCGTGAGATTACTGTTCCACTTCAACCATTTGGCAAAACTCCAGGCCGCTTCCAATTCAAGCCCGACCCGGTAACTTTCGGGAACGTTCACCCTGATGGAACTGCCCACATCATTGACTTCTCCGGTAAGTACCAGTTGATTTTTATAGTTCATAAAATAGGAATTCGCACTGAAGGCCCAGCGATTCCGGTTTACCCGGAACCCGAACTCCCAGTCATGCAGTGTCTCATGCCGGGGCTGCTGCATAGGTTTTGCATCTACAAAGTCATTCCGGTTGGGCTCGCGATTACCGACA
>CAZAVR010000179.1:0-7653 GCA_964488435.1 uncultured Cytophagales bacterium
AAACGAGAACATGCTGGAAAAAGTAAAAGACGGCTATAACGTTGTTCAGCAGTGGACATATAAGAAACTGCCATCCGAAAGCAGCTTTTATGATCGTGGGCAACTGACTTCCTTTCCTGTAAATACGGTTCAGCCAGCTTTCAAGGTGATTTCCGAATTTAAGACTGATAACGGCATCGGCGGCACAGCCGATACCCAGTATAGGTATGCAGGTGCTAAACTTCATAAAACTGGTAAGGGACTTTTGGGTTTTTCAAAAATCACCAGTATCGACCTCTCAACAGGGATCCGCACGGAAGATGAGACGGAGATCAACTACACCTATTATACATCTGTTCCCAAGCGAAGCAGGACGTATTTGCACGGCAACAATACGTTACTAAATGAAACCATATTTACCAACGTATTTGAGAGTCCTTACGCCAAAAGGTATTGGGTGAAGAATACGCAAATCCAGGTCAATAATGCATTTGAAGGCAGGACTTCATCTACGACCAATATCTATGATGCGACAGGAAACGTCACTCAAAGCACGGTTAATAACAACAATATAGAAACTACTGTGACCTCCACCATCTATGGAGATTATGCGGGTGCCTATCATAAACCGGTGTCTGTCACTGTTACCAATACCAGAAATGGCCAGGTACCTAAAAGCAAGACCGCAGGATTTACCTACAATAGCAAAGGGCAGGTGACCGAAAAGCGGGAATTTGACGGATCTCCGGGTCAGATTACAAGTACTTTTAGCTATAATAATTGGGGTAAGGCGACCGGTACTACCGTATCGGCGTCAGGAATGACCACACGTAGTAGCAGTGCAATCTATGATACTAATAGTAAAGGACGTTATGCTACCTCAAGTATTGACGAGTTAGGGATGACAACGTACACATCCTACGATCCCAAATGGGGCAAACCTCTTTCTGATACAGATGTTCGAGGTAAAATTACAACATTTGAATATAGCCCTTTCGGGAGGCTGAAAAAAACAAACTTTCCGCAAAGCTATAGTGTGGAGGAGGAGTTTCACTGGGATATTTCGGGAAATCAGTTATGGTATAGCGAAAGTAAACACCCCGGGGCGCCTGATGTCAAAACCTGGTATGACAAATTGGGCCGAAATATCCGGATGGAGACTGAAGCGTTTCCAAGTGGATGGATTGCACAAAGCCAGACCTATGACGCCAGGGGGAACGTGTTGACCTCAACCAATCCACACAAGTCCGGTGAGCCTGTCATCACCACAACCAACCAGTATGATACCTATAACAGGCTCTCTGGTGTAAGTAGCAACGTGTCTGAAATGGGTTCGGCTTCCTATAGTTACAGTTTTAGTGGAGGAGTACTTACTACGACTGTTACAAAAAATATACCAGGAGATGGGACTCGGATATCCTCTGTTAAAACAGATGCAACAAACCAAAAGGTGAGTGCCACTGATGATGGTGGGACACTCCAATATACCTACGACAGCCAAGGAAAATTAGCAGAAGTCAAAAACGGGACTACGGTGGTAAGTTCGTGTCAATACGATGATTACGGGCGGCAGACGCAGCTGTGGGACAAAAATGCCGGAGCAACTACTTATAGCTACAATAATTTCGGAGAACTTACCGGGCAGACCAATGCCAATAGCCATACGCACACGATGGTTTATGACATAGCCGGTCGTATGATCTCCCGCTCAGGACCTGATAATGAGATTACGACTTACGAATACCACACCGGCGGGAATGGGAAAGGGCAAATCTGGAAGGTTACCGGTTTTTCTGGAACCGTAGAAGAGCATGATTACGATGAATTCGGTCGCTTAAGTTCGCTCAAAGAAACAATAGACCAAACAGATCACACAACAACCTATGGATACAATGCATACGGTCAGTTGGTTTCCACTGGCTATCCTTCGGGATTTGGTATTCGTCACGCATACACCAACGGCTATCTCCATACCATCAAAAACCAGGATAACAGCAAGACCTTTTACACGAACACCGATATCAACGGTCAGGGACAAGTGAAAAACTATTCCCTGGGTAACATGAGTGCCTTGCAGGTTGAGTATGAACACGGTTTTCCCAAGCGATTTGTGACGCCGGGTGTACAAGATTTGCAGATGAGCTGGAACTATGCAACGGGCAACCTAAACAGCCGCAGTGATATCGTGAGAGGAAAGAGTGAGAGCTTCGCTTACGATAACCTTGACAGGCTTACAAGCGCCACACTTGCAGGGGGGAGTCCGTTGACAGTGACCTATCAAAGCAACGGAAATATCGACACTAAGGCCGATGCCGGTACCTACAGTTACCATCCCTCGAAAATTAATGCAGTGACGGGAGTTACCAATCCCTCGTCGGTAATACCCTCCCAGGAACAAAACATCGACTATACGGCCTATATGCAGCCGTGGCGGGTGAGAGAAAACACCTCGGGGCAGAATTATGAACTTAATTACACGTATGCTGCCGATTATCAAAGAGTAAAAAGTGTATTGAAGCAAAACGGAAATGAGGTGAGCAGGCGGTACTATTTTGCAGGCGGGTACGAAAAGCTTATCATCGGAGGCAATACAAAATATATCTATTACATAAGCGGCGATGCAGGGCTCATTGCCATCGCAGAGGGCAATGGCAGCAGCCCTACCGTTCATTACGTGTATACCGACCATTTGGGAAGTATCCTGACAGTAGCCAACGAATCAGGGACGATAGAGGTGAACGCGGAGCAGAGTTTTGATGCCTGGGGAAGAAGGAGGGATCCTGCCACGTGGGCGCTGCTTGCACCAACAGCTACAACCAGTTTCCCGGATTGGTTACACAGAGGTTACACCGGCCATGAGCATCTGGATCAGTTTGGGCTCATCAACATGAATGGGCGCTTGTATGATCCGGTGTTGGGTAGGATGTTAAGTGTGGATAATTTAGTTGCAAACGATAGTTACAGCCAGGACTTTAATCGTTACAGCTATGTCCGAAACAACCCATTGAAGTATATAGACCCTAGTGGGGAGTTTTTCAAAATAGCTTTTTATGCTGCAGCTTTTACCGCAGAACTGGCCTCTAACCTGCTGACTAATAAAGAGGACCCTTGGAAAAAAGCCTACCGTGCAGCTAACTTTGCCACAAGTTCAATAACTGATGCGCTCCATATATCTGTGTATGATCAGGGAAATACTTCTGTCAGCGTCGGCATTGATGTTCTTAATTTTGGGATCTCTGCCCGTTTTTCTCATACTGATGGCGACATGGCTTACGGAGTTGAAGCGGGAGTTGGATTCATGAGCGGGACGACAGTCAATGGAAGCATTTCTTACAATCCGGGCGAATTGAGCATAGGTATATCGGGAGGTCTAGGACAAAATCATTACGCCTACGGAGCCAGTGTCAAATGGAAAGAAGTTGGAGTCAGTTTTTATCAAACATATTATGGTAGTGTTAAAGGACCGGATGGAAATTCCAATAAACAGTCGGTAGGAGGTGTTAATCTTTCTGTAGGCAAGTTTTCTTTCAGACTCGAAAATGATTTTCTTAGCTTTGACCGCCGTGACCGCTGGCGATCCAATGGAATTGAACTAAGTTTCGGAAATCTGGTCATTGGAACACGACTATACAACAATGATCCTAAGGGGGAAGGGCAAGATTTTTCAAAATTCACACCAGACAGAAGAGGAAATCTGAATAAGAATGGTAACGGGGCATGGGAAAATGGTATGGTGTATTCCAGTCCTTTGTGGGTAGGTGTTCGGATTGGCCATACTGTAGACCGGATAGGCTACAGTCATCCGATGATCCAGGACAGAACGCAGAACTGGGTGCATAGGAATATACCTTTCGCTGCAACGCATTTTTACGTAAATGACAGCAAATTTGAAGAAAATAGAATTTTCAGACATACGGGTTACTACAATCCTTTTTCACTATGGGGAAAATAACTATCCGGTTTATTTTAGGACTCCTTTTTGCTTGTATTATAGCTAGTTGCCGTCCTTCAAAGTTAACAAGAGAAGGGTTTCAATATACACGGTATTGCTATGACGGAAAGGACGGAGGACTTGATACGCTGATCCATTTAAACGGATACTATTCCTTTACAGTCACTTTCGATGAAAATGCGAAGGCGGAAGGGCGTCCTGCACAATCTGCTTATAAAATCAATTGCCTGTTCCTGAAAGATGGGATGTTTATTTACAATGTGGGGTTACCGTATTCTAAGAAAGATTCGGAAAAAAGATTCGGATTTTATAATAAGGGTTATTGGGGCAAATACATTGTGGAAGGCGATACAATCAAAACTCAATTCATTGAACCTCCCGGCGGGATGTCCTGGGAAAGCGGCCAAATATGGTTTAAAATCTTGGGTAGAGAAAAGCTCGAAAGGCTCTATTTGAAGTATCGGGAACCGATTAAGCAAGAGGAGGTGATACAATTCCAGCGGGATAGTAAACCCAAAAAAATCTCTCCCGGAGATTTTGTGCCCTACACTGATCTGCCGGATCCTGACAAAAGCTGGTTAAAGAAACGCAAATGGTTTTGGTGTAATTCCAATGAATACAAAATCTGGAAGAAGGCGATTGAGGACAAAGGGAGAGACTAAAATTCAAGTATTGATGGTATCTTTAAGTTGATTTGATCGAATTTCAAATATGTAAAATGATGAAAATGGAGGGTACACCAATCATAGAAACGACCCCTAATGAGCGTAGAGTTGTATAATTCAATCCGAATTTGCTGAGGCTTAAAGAAAATGCAGATCTGCATGCAATGTTGTTTACTTCAGCTCTAAACCTTTTATATTTAGTATAGTACTTTCTTTAGGCTTATAAAAGCTTACATATTCGTGCATCCGAGCTGTCCAAAGCGACCAATATCACAGCACTTCCCCCCCTAAGAGAGATCCATACGAAGGTTTTTCTGGCTGGATAGAACATCTCTATACTGGTGGAATAGAAAATGGGTTTGAGTATGACTTGGAATACCATACCCTGCTGCCGCAGAACTTCGAAGGTCAAAATCTTAAATAGCCAATACGTGCTTGCTTGGGCGCATACAAACGAGATTAAAGTTAAATCTGGCATATGGAAAGAAGTCCTCTGAGGTTAAGTATATTTTTTCTTTGGTTGGGTATGATAGATTTATAGCTTGTACTGTATCAGATCTATCTTGCATAGATGTAGAGGATATTAATTAGTCCTTGTCGTAACGGAAGTGGCCCTGTAGCGATGTGTGACAATCCATAAGGTTAGACCGAATCAAATAAATTCCTAGAGGTAGTTCAGTTAGCATGAAAACGAATAGCTGTTTCTGCTTTCAGTATTCTTTCCTGCTCGGATTCAAGGTCAGACGAGCGAAAAATTCCTCAAACAAAGCTCGATTATGTTCACATGAATAAAGTAGCGGTGGTTTTGCAAAACGCCCGAAGGATTTACAGTACAGCAGCTATGCAGGCTATTATGGAACGCAGAAGGGAGCATTGGAGCTGGTTTTGGAATAGAAGTTCAGCGTGACGCTGCCTTTATTTGGTGCAAGGGAGACCCTTGCACCAACAGGGTTATAAAGTAATGGGTATGGAAAATAGAATAAAAATAGCGTTGGAGTTTTTGAAAGATGGTCAATCTTTTACTGTTGGGGATTTGCGTTTGAGTATGGGCAATTCTAATTTATTAACTGTTACTGGTTGGTCTAAGTATTTGAATTTTTCAAACCTTACAAAAGCCAATTCATTAAGTGAATTAACAGAAATAAAGAACATTTTTTCTGATATGGTAGCTGCTTCTGATGATTTAAAAAAGTTTATTGTAGATAAGTCTATAGAGTACGTTCTCTGTTATGACGATGGAGGGAAAGCATCAGTTGAAATTTGTTCTGAAATGGATGGGGGCATGAAATGGAAAGTGCAATTAAGATAGAATGAAACTATTTATAAAAATATTGCTATTTGTTTTAGTCGCACTCGTTGCTAATGTGAAAGTAACAAGTGCGGCTATTTCATTTTCCAATATTCAGAATATAACAACATCTCTTCAATTTCACACGGAGATTATAGCAAGAGCAGTTTTTAAAATCTCAGAAAATGATTTAGCTAATTCTTGTAAAAATGAACAGGATTTAGTAGATTATAGAAACTGGGGTGAAGTAGTTGATGCAGTTGCCGCTAAGGGGGGAACAAAAGGTGGATTGAATTTATTTAAGTTTGGAAAACCCACTACAGCCACAGCAGAAGGATGGAAAACTGGAGATGGGATGCTTAAAATGTACGATCAAGGTTCTCCAAAACTTAATTGGAAACAAAACTCTGGCTTTTTGAGGAGTGAAATGCGTTCGGGTAATCCAATATTTGACTCTTACAGATACCCCAATGGTCATCAAATTCCTACAGGTGGATTTTTAAATGCAGAAAGAAAATTATTAGAAAGTAGGGGGTGGAATTATAACCCTTCAACAGGAGCATATCATCTCCCATAATACTTAAACAGAATTTTTATGAATTTTTATAACCTTGTAACATCAATCGTTGAACCCATTCTAATCTCGTTAGGATTTAAATTAGAACAAAATATAAAGGGGATACTCGAATACGACCATAATTATCTAACAATAACTATCTCCTATGATTACAATTCTTCTTATGAGGTAGATGTAACAGTGTTATTTAAAGAAAGTGGTTTGTTTTATGGCTACGCCGACTTGAAGCAATACTTCTATGATAATAAATCTAATTTTTCTGCTACTCAAATAAAAGATGAGAACTCAATGATAAAATGGTTAGAGGGGGTGGATAAATTTTTTAAAGACAATTTGAATAATATTATTCAAAAAAATAAGGAAATTCAAACTGGATTGGAGAGGATAAGACAATATCAAATTAGTATTTATGAAAGTGAAAGAAATAACAAGTTGTTGAATGATGGGGTAGAAAAATATTGGGTAACTAAAGACTATTCTGGATTAGTGAAGTTCTTGAAAAATTATAAAGGAGAACTTATGGGAAGCAATAAGAAAAAATACGAATTCGCTTTGAAGATGATTAAGGAAAAATAATTTTTCGAGTTGCTGCGTAAGCCCCCTATGAACCTCATATTCCGTCTCATTGGAGTATGGATGGGTTGAGTGGACTGGTCAATAGCGAGCTTTGCCGGAGCCCGACCTCAGGAGAGGCTTTCGTGTTCCTGAACCGTCGGAGAACCCATATGAAGCTGTAGCATTGGGAGCCGGTGGCTTTGTTCTATATTACAAACGTTTAGAAAGGGGCACCTTTCCGCTGCCGAAAAATGCCCCAATGGCTAGCCTGAGCTGGAGCGAGTGGCACAGTTGCCGCAGGGTATTTTTTAGTGGACTATAGCCCGAAGCCCCTTCCTTGTAACCGAAGATAATTTTGTTTATCTTATTGTAATATACGGTTTTCTAAAAATAGTAATCTCCATGGCATTTATATTCTTAACAAGTCACTTTTTCTTGCGAAATTCAAAATAATATTCGGAAAAGCATTGTTAGGATGATACATTTAGATATCCCGCCGCCAACCCTCGCCATTCGGATACCACTCCCCCTTTCTTTTTGTACTTTATCTTTTAAACCCCATTTTTATCCTCCGACTGAATTAACTTTGTGGTCCGGCAGGAATTGCCCGGCATTATTTTTGTAGGTGGTATATGCC
>CAZAVR010000180.1:0-7618 GCA_964488435.1 uncultured Cytophagales bacterium
GGATTGTTATCTTTGTGCTATGATAATGCCATAAGCAGAATCACTTTAAACACAAAGTATTGCATAAAGACGGCGGGCTAGTTCCCGGCGTCTTTTTTATGGGTGTATCGTTTGTAGAGGTTCCGCAGCCGGAACGGTTCCAGCTTTTCCAAAGCCGACTGTTTCCTAGCCTCTGCCTTGTTTTCACTCTTTTCCTTCACAGGCAATACCCATCTTGACCTCGTAGCCTCTACCTTATATACGTACCCTATCAGCTTATCCGATTTTTTAAGTAGCCGGGCTGCCTTTTGCCAATCTTCCGTGCCGTTGCCTGCATTAGGGCGCACGGTATGCCACGCCTGGATCACCAGAGCGTCGGCCTGTACTATGGCGTCTATCTCATTTGCTCGGGCCGTACCGGAAGGCATCCCTATTGGGTAAGCCCCCAATATTTCCCGTAACTTTTTTTCATAGGCATCTACCCCCTTTTTTCGTTCTTTCTGTAAAAACGTGATAGCGGAAAGTAACTCCCTTGACAGCCGGAGGCATTCCGTCTTTTCGGTAAGCAGGTACGGCATGGTCTTTGGTTCAATTGTCCTCATAACTATAGGGTAAATGCTGTTTTTTCGGTCTTTTGGAATAATTTGGCCGGGGGCTTCCTATCCGTTTGTATACCCTGCTCCTGGCTTCCTCTATGGCGTAGACCTCCAATAATCCTTCCAAGGCATGTTCTAATCCGTATTCAACAGCCTGTACGTCATCCATATCCGCACACCTTGTACGGTAAAGCCGTGACAATAATTCACATACGATCCCATCCGCAAGGTACAATATCGGCTTGCAGCGAATCATCGGGTTTGGTGGTAAGCCCAATTTGTAGGTTGCCAGGGTGTCAGCCAACCGGCGCGTTTGCCGCGATGTAGACCGTCCCGGTTCCATTGCCACGGCCTCCAATTCTACCAGCACATCAAAACCGTCCTTTATGGCCTCTATCTTCCCGGTCAGCATCCAACCGACAGGAGCGTTAACTAGTTGCTTTTCCCGTTGACTCATGGTTAGGCTGATGCTTTACGTTTGTTGATGATTTGCAAAGCTGCCACTACCTCAGATTTTTTGTACCTGATCTTTCGGCCAATACGAAGCCCGGATATTACCCCGGCTTTATCCCATTCGGATACAGTCGCCCGGTGAACTTTGAGCAAATTGGCTGTTTCCCCCTGCGTCAAATATTCCTCTTTCGGCGGTTTCGGCTCTACCTTCTCCGTCAAATCGGAGATCATAGAATACACCTGCTCAAACTGCGCTTTAATCCAACTGGATTCTACGCTTTCAATTTGAAGAACTTTAGATTGCATCATCATTTTAGTAGTCTTTTTACTGTCTGATTCTGACACAAAGTAAAACTGACTACAGCCCCCCCCGCAAGATTACAACAGGTTACAATTCTAAAAAAATAACCTAAAAAGCCCCTTCACAGTACGTAAAGAGGCTTTTTATTTTTGGGTTACAATTTTATCTATTCTGTCGCTTTCCGTACAATATCATAAATTTCCGACTTCTTTAATTTGTCTTGGAGTTTTGCCCCCTGGCTACCGCTGCCGATAATGCTTTGCCTTAAAGTTCCTGCATTTACCCCGTCAAACACCCCCGTCAAAAGCTTTATCGCTGCCGACGTGTTTTTACTACCGTTTCTCTTTTTGGGAAACTCAATATACCCGCATCTTTCCAGTTCGGCAATTAAATACCCCAACTCTGACGGTTGCCTTTTCCAAGTAAATTTATCCGCGCCACTCTGAGGCGCATTTGCATCGCTATCAAATTCCTGTACCCTATCCTCAATCTCCTTTGCAATACCCCATAGGGCTAAATCTTCGGCTAAACCCTCCATTACCCCTAAATGACCATCTATAGGCTTTCCGTACTCTTTATTGCTATAGACAATAGGAACAAACTCGTTTTTTATATAATATTCAAGATAGCGGTACCCAACTTTCTTTACCCCCTCCAATTGCTCTAAGTAATATTCCCTTTCGTCCCTTGCTCTTTTTAAATGCCTTTCTAATGGCCTTAAATAGCTTGAATATTTTTCCCCTCGGAGAGTTTCTATAATTTTTATATCGTCATCTGACGGTAAAAACTTCACACTTTTTGCAAGTTCGTCCGGTGTATCCCCTGGCCTGTGAAAGGTAATTACTTCCAAATAGTCCGATGGGCTGCCTTTTTCGGAGATCATGGTTTCATAATACCACCCCACATTTATTTCTTCTGTGTACACTTTCATTGGTTCTTAATGATTTACTACCCTTGCTTTTTCTCGCTCTCTTCCCATGCCCTTTGAAAGACGTCAGCATGTTCATTCTCATCCAGTTTGATATACTTCCTAAATGCCTTTTCTGTCTTATGTCCAGTTATAGCCATAATAGACCGCGACGGGATACCCCGTAAATACATATTAGTTGCAAATGAACGTCGAGCGGTATGTACGCTTACCAAACGCCACTTTTCTACACCAACACCCATATTTGCCCACCCGTCACGGGTTTTTATCTGTTTTACACCTCCTTTAGTAATCGTTCTTCGCTCCAACTCATTTAGTTCCGCCAGTTCGCAAACCTCTTTTATATAGTCGTTCATTTTCTGATTCGATATAGTATCTGGCAAAACACCATCATATTTAGCCAATATCGCATTAACTACCGGCAAACAAGGTATAACCACCTTTCCGCCTGTCTTAACCTGCTCAATCGAAATTTTGCCCCCCTTTATATCGTTTGCGGACAAACTGGATAAGTCACTAAATCGCAAGCCAGTATAACACCCAATTAAAAACAAATCCCTAACACGGTCTAAACGCGGTTTTCCTGATAAATCCAAATTTGCTATACTATCTAGCTCAAATTCAGTCAGAAAAATGCTATCCGACTCCTCAGACGTCACCTTAAACCGGGAACTCTTAAACTTAATGTTATTTGTTTTCCCATCATCTAACGCAGCATTCATAAATACCTTTAAGGTTTGTATATACTTTCCTACTGTATTGGTTGCATAGTTTTGATCATTGAGGTATTTGGTAAAATCATGATAAAACTCCAAGTCAATTGTATCAAAGTCGACTAACCTTTTTGAAGCAATGGCGTATTGTTCCAAAACGGTCAATGTCTTTTGGTACTTTTGAATAGTCCTATTGTTAATCACCCTGCTTTGACCGGCTTTTAACCTGTCCGGAGACTTTTTTATAAATTCCCTGATGTATTTGAATAGCTGAGGTTCCACATCGGTTACTGGATTTACAAACGCCTCTATCCTGCCCTTCAAAGCCGCCTTCGTAAGAACGCCTGCACTTTTTAATTGTATACAGGCACTAACCGCCTCCGCTTCCAGCCTGCCCAAAAAACTGTTTACGTCATCCCGGTTAGCTTCCTCAATAACATTTTTGATTCTGAAACGCTTAGCATCCCAATTTTTGGGTAACACCTTGAATCCGGTACTTATTCTTACCCGGTCATTGTCAAACCTTACAATCAGGTGTATAGGTTGAATCATCTTAGACTTTGGGTCACGCAGAATATACGTCACTCCGTTTTTCGCAGATTTAGCCATAGCCTTTTTTATCATTTAAACACGGGTTTAAAGATAGGCAAAAAAATAAACGGGGACGGCAACGGGGACGGATTTTCTCGACATACCCTAACCTCATCCGACTTCACCCGACAAATTACGGTTCCCAAAAAATGTACTAATATGTCGTATTGGCAACTTTTTAGCAGTTATCATAAAAATATTGAAGGTATAAAAAACTATAGGTTTTAGTCCAGCTCCCGCTACTAAGAAAAGCCAGTTACATGAAGATGTAGCTGGCTTTTTTGATGGTGGGTACGACATTTGACAAACCATGCCTGGCCCGTCAAATCGCTACAGTCTGGCAGCTTCTACCCCATTTTTTTTTCATTCCGTTCTTTTCTGATAAGCACCTCCTCAAGCGCATCGACAAATTCGGCGGTTTGGAAGACCGACCCTTACCAGCTCGGCATAAAAAAAACTTCTCTGCATAAAAAAAACTTCTCTGCATAAAAAATATCTATATTTTCTATTTTTGCAAACTCTAATGAGCTAATTTTAATCAGATGAGCCAATACCCTTTCCTTAAATCACCCTCGCGCCCATCTTATTGAATTTTATTATTAAAACATAATATGAAATACCCTCAGAACAAATCCTCCATATTCGTCAATTTACGCAATATTTTTAATATATTATTTGGAATTTGTTTTGCAATTCTACTTTTCAACATCATCTTCAACAACCATCCTATTACAGATACGTCTTTTGAATATGCCCCCCGAAAGGTTGTAAAATCAACTATAGCATGGTTTGTATTAATTGCGTGTTTCTATTTTGTCATTTCAGCAAAAAAAGACTGGTTGAGCAAGAATAAAACTCCCATTGTAGTCATTCTATTTTTCCTGATGATTGGCATACAGACATTCTTTGCGTTTGAACTGGAGGTCGAATCGGGAGGTGACTTAAAAGCAGTTTATAAGGGAGGAGTAGCATGGGCAACTACACAGGATTTGGGTTACCTTAAAGACTATTTCTATGTGTATCCATACAATATTGTTTCAGCATTTATTTTTAAAACCGCATACACCATTGCCCTATCATTATCTATTGAAAACCATTTTCTCGCCGGAGTTATTTTAAATCTGATCTTTATAAATACCAGCTTTATCTTTGTCTATCTTATTGCGTTTAAATTTTGGGGAATACGTGCTGCCTTTATGGCGCTGCTACTGTGCCTCTCCTGTCTCCCTGTCTACTTTTATACTCCAATTTTCTACTCAGACACCTTTTCTCTTCCGTTCCTTGTGGCGGGCCTGTACCTCTATATCATTGCCAGAGACGCGACGAAAAAGTCTACCCAAATCTGGTTGTTTGCTTTGATAGGACTCACCTACGGCATCGGAGTAGGAATTAAGTTCAGCATTTTTGTATGCATTATAGCGATGCTTCTGGATACAATATGGCACGGTCGTTTCAAGCAGCTCCTGCTACCATTTTCAATAGCTCTTTTCCTTGTCTTTTTTACCAGGATAGCATTTTTCAACTTTTATATTTACCAAGGCGTATTGGATAAAAACATCGCTCATCAAAAGAGTCTTCCTTACATTCATTGGATTGCCATGGGCATAAAAGGATATGGGAACTATGACAATAAGTCGGTGGAATTCATGATGTCAATTCCGGGTGAGGAACGGGCAAGTACAAATATTCAAATAATTAAAAGCAAGTTACAAGAGTACGGGGTAAGAGGATACACACGCTTTCTAGCTGTTAAAGGAGTTCATTCTTTTGGTAGCGGAGTGTATGGCGTATACCAGATCCTGGATGACGATCCTAAAAACCAAACCTTTCTACATGAATTTGCCTTACTGGATGGAAAACATTTCTCACTTTTCAATCATATCTGTCAAGGGTGGCATATATTGATATTAGTATTCATTATTCTTTCCGCTTTTCTCGATATCAAATCAAAAGAAATTTACGATCAAAAAGATCTGTTCTTACGACTTTCCGTATTTGGAATTTACCTGTTTTTATTGATCTGGGAGTCAAATCCAAGATATCTTTTAAACTTCATACCGGTTTTTATACTTTGCGCAACTAAAGGAATAATCACCATCGGCGATCTTTTATCTAAGAAGTTGGAAGTCGTGACACCTGGCGGATTAAAGCCGCACAGCGCTAAGGACAAACAGGCCAAATTGTGAAAAGCCTTTCAAGAACCGAGGGAATCACATTTCCACCGGAAAATTCTACGAGGCATCGGCCCTCACGGCCGGTTCCGGACGGATAACCCCCCTCAAGCCGTCCGCTAAGGCCCGGGTACAAATGTGGCCGCTTCGACTCCCCACGTTTTTACACGGCCCGTAGTACTATATCTGTTTAGTCAAGTAATTTCTTAAAGAAAAAAATTTCTGAGAGCTCGCGCTGAGACATGCATTTTATGAAAAAAACATTCTCCACGACTAGACAGGTGTTACTATTGATCTTGTCCTGTTCGCTTCTTACGCCTTTAAAAGCACAACAACGTGTTAAAAATGCCCGGCATTCCATCATCTATCACCAACCGGGCCGGTTTGCCGGATGGCCTGCAAACAATGGCGTTTTTATCTTCGACGGCAATGAAATTCTCGTCGGATTTACTGAAGCGCCGTATCACAAAAAAGACGGTCACAACGCCGATAAACCCTATTTGAGTTGGCTGGCCCGCAGCATGGACGGCGGGAAAACATGGACAGCCTCCGACCCCGATAACTACGCAGGGGATTTTGGCGATGTCCCCGATTTGAAAACCCTCGAGGCTCCGATCAATTTTAAGCACCCCGGATTTGCCATGCGGATAGTCGGCTCCGCCTACCACGGAGCGGAGGACAACAGGTCACATTTCTTCTATTCCTACGACAAGGGAAAAACCTGGAAGGGCCCATACACCTTCGGAAACCTGCTTGCATGGCCTGAATTCACAGATACGAAGCTGAATGCCCTCACGCCGCGAACAGATTACATCGTAACCGGCGACAAAGAGTGCCTGCTGTTTTTCTCGATAAGAAAAGACGAAGTCTTTGCCTCCGACCGACTTTTTTGCGTCAAGACGACAGACGGCGGGAAAAGCTTCCAATTTCAGGGTTGGGTAGTAGGACCGGCCGAAGCCCCCGGAAACCAGGTTAAAGTACAATTATTTGACGACCCTGCGCGGAATCCGTATGCAAATGAGTGCCGTGCAGCTATGTCGCAATCCGAAAGGCTTGATGACGGCACCATCGTTTCGGTGATACGAAGGAAGTTCATCACGAAAGACCGTATGGAGCTACATTGGCTGGATGCCTACTCTTCAGGCGACGGTGGAAAAACCTGGCGTTTCTTGTCCAAAATAGCTGATACAGGCGCAGAAAACGGCAACCCTCCCGCTTTTACCACCACCAAAGACGGCCGCCTGTGTGTTGTATACGGAGAGCGGGACCACGGTACCATCCGTGTCATATACAGTGCCGACAAAGGTAAAACATGGAGTGAACCGCAGATTTTAATGGATGGCTTCTGGTCGGAAGACATGCAACTCAATGACCTGGGCTACCCGCGCGTGGTACGCCGCAAAGACGGGAAAATGGTGGCTATGTACTATTATTCCACCAAAGATAAGCTCCACCACCTGCGGGCTACCACCTGGGAGCCATAGCGATGCCATGCCTGTCGGATCCGGGATATCTAGCCTTCCAGCTTGTACCGGATCCGCCTGACCTGTTCAGCCAGCCTGTATTCGCTCCCTTTCCTGAGGACGCTGCCGAAGTTCTCCTGCAGCAAAAACCCGTTTTTAAAGTACTTCCCGCTGACCGCCATGTTGTACCGGCCGTTCCGCCGGGGGCGGGCAGCAAACATGTAAATATTGGCCTCATCGTAAACCACCAGGTAAATCCCTTCAAAATGATTGCCGACGGACGGGTATTCGTCCGTCCGGACATCCAGGCACTTGCCCGTAAAACCCTGGCAATTTTCCGATTCCGATATTTCTACCTGATCCAGTACCGGGGCCGCTTCCAGCATCTCCCTGTTAAGCTGCGGGAAAACCTGTTGGAACGCA
>CAZAVR010000181.1:0-1042 GCA_964488435.1 uncultured Cytophagales bacterium
CAGGTACAATTTCCGAGATGAGACCGGATGTTTCTGTTGGTGCGCATTTTGAAAATGAGAAATTTCATGTGGGATTGTCGGGGGTGCACCTGATGAATTCGAAGTATTCGTTCGGCTCTACGGGGGCTACAAACCCTTTGGAACCTGCTTTCTATCTGAATGCTGGTGTAAACCTGGAAGTAGGTTATCTGACGCAGGTGCAGCCGCTGGCCTTGGTAAAATCCAGCCTGAAAAGTATAAACAGTCTATCTGCAGAAGGCGGCCTCTTATTTAAATACGATAAAAAATACTGGTTTGGCGCGACGTACAGGCATGAGGATGCCTTTGTTATTCTGATGGGCGGGGTAAGCCTGTTGCCTGACCAGTCCCTACATCTTTCCGGAGCCTATGATATTGTCGCCGGCGGCAGGTATCCCAAATCCCCCGCATCCTTCGAAATCATACTTTCCAAGTCGATTTCAGTATCAGGAGGCGGTAAAAAGAGTGTTGTACGAACCCCACGCTTCAGATTTTGATGTATTTTACCCCACACGCGTATGATTTTTCGAATTTTAAGTAAAATTATCGTGCTCAATTATAAATACATACTTTATATTTGAAAATTGGATAAAAGTGCTCGCAGGCGGATCAGGTAAAGTCACGCATTTTTCCCACAAACAAAAGATGATATTTTTCCCAAACGTTTTCTAGTATATACTAATAGTTACCCGACAGCGTTTTAGTACTGATTTTAACCAAAAATTAAGAATACCAACATGGATGTCAAAGTGTTCTATCGGATAGGAACCAGGAGTTTGTTTTTTATGTCCGCCGCTTTGCTGGTACAGAGCTGCGGTTTTATGAAAGAGAAATTCGGAGGAAAGAATAACGACATAGGGGTTGCGAATGGTGAGGTAGTGGCCACCGCCAGGAAAGGGTATCGCCAGACGACGCCTGCCGGCATGGTGCTTATTCCTTCCGGATCGTTTATCATGGGACAGGCCGACGAAGATATGGCTGCCACCATGTCTAACATGAATAAGCGTGTAACGATCGTATCCTT
>CAZAVR010000181.1:1052-7588 GCA_964488435.1 uncultured Cytophagales bacterium
CGACACCGAAATTACCAACCATGAATACAGACAGTTCACCAATGCCCTCTTAACCGACTCCATATCGGTACTTGGCGAAGAGGAAATCATGTCGAAATATTATCCGGACACGACAGTCTGGACCAAAGACTTCGCCTACACCAATGGCGACCCGATGGTGGAATATTATTATATGTCACCCGCTTTTGACACCTACCCGGTTGTAGGTGTGAGCTGGAACGCTGCTACCTACTTCAGCAAATGGCGGACAAATCTTTTAAATGACCACCGCGAAAAAGAAGGGCAATTCAGAGCGCCCAGTTTCCGTCTTCCTACCGAAGCGGAATGGGAATGGGCGGCAAGAGGAGGAAAACAAGGTGCCAAATACCCTTGGGGCAATCCTTATACGGCCAATACCAAAGGATGCTTCCTGGCCAATTTCAAACCGCAACGCGGCAACTATGACGCCGATGGTTATCCATACACTGCACCCGCCAATGCGTATAATCCCAATGATTTCGGTTTGTATAACATGGCCGGCAACGTGGCGGAATGGACTTCAGACGCCTATGCAGACAACGCAACGGCTATCGTATGGGATATGACCCCCCGCAACAATAACGACAAAGAGCCACGCAAAGTAATCAAAGGAGGATCCTGGAAAGACGTCGCCTACTTTCTGCAGACAGGAACCCGCTCTTATGAATTTGACACAGCACGGAGGGCATTTATCGGTTTCCGTTGCGTAGTAGACAATATGGAAGGAAGAAGAGGAGCATCCGGTCGTCGTCGTTAAGCATTATAAGATCTCAAAAGCATGAGCAGCTTACCGTTGCTCATGCTTTATGTTTCTGAAAATTTATCCTATATCTTAATTTTAAAAAGTTAAACAATCAATTTTCTATGGCTAAGAATAACGGCACAAATTTCTTTTATGATAAGTTGCTCCCTACGTTTTTCAGTGCTGGTGCGTCAGTCGTAATTTTAGGAGCGCTGGCCAAAATTCAACACTGGGAATGGGGTGGCCCTCTGCTTACAGCAGGTCTATTGACTGAAGTAGTGATTTTTGCCCTTTATGCGCTGCAAACTTTTGTTCAACCTGTAGCCAAAGATCCGGACTGGTCCAAAGTCTATCCCGAATTAGCCGACGATTATGATGGTCCTAAAGTAACCGGAAGATCAACCGGACCCGCTGCTGGAGCAGGTTTCACAGCTAGCATGGATAAATTATTATCTGACGCCCAGGTAACTCCTGATATCTTCGATAACCTTGGCAAAAGCCTGAGAAGTCTCAACAACACTGTGGGTCAAATCTCCGATATAACACAAGCTACTGTTGCCACCAGCGAATATGCTCACAACGTAAAATCGGCATCCGCTGCCATTAATGATATGAACAAATCTTATGGCGTCGCCATTTCAGCGATGTCTTCTATGGCTGATGCAACCAAAGACGCACAACAATACAGGGAGCAGTTTCAACAGATTACTAAAAATATGGGCGCGCTCAACGCCGTTTATGAGCTGGAGCTGCAGGATACTACCAAGCACCTCAAGGCCATGAACGCGTTTTACGGCAACCTGAGTACAGCGATGGAAAACATGGCTGACGCTACCAAGGAATCTCAGCAATTCAAAACCGAAATATCGAAGTTGACAGGCAATATCTCGTCACTGAACAACGTGTACGGTAACATGCTTTCAGCTATGCGTGGTTAAAATCCGATTCCCCTTTCTTAGATAAATCTATTATTTCAAAATTGATAAGTTAACCCTATGGCAGGTGCAAAAGAGACACCCCGTCAGAAGATGATCGGGATGATGTACTTAGTATTAACCGCAATGCTTGCATTGCAGGTGAGCTCAGCCATCATTGAAAAATTCATACTTCTGAATAACTCACTAGAACTCTCTTCAGGAGCTGCAAATAAAATAAATCAGGAAACTGTATTAAAGATCAAATCCGCTGTTGAGAAATCAGGAAATCGCGCTGCCGACGTGGCGGTAATGACCCAGGCTCAGGAGGTAAGGGAACTTTCTGCCAAGATTGTAGCCGAACTTGACGCTTTAAAAGAGGAAATCGTACAGAAAGCGGGCGGCGGTCTCAATGAAGAAGGTTCTATAAAAAACCCGCAGGAAGAAAGTAAGGTAGGCGAATTGATGATCGGGGCGAACAGCAATGGAAAAGCTTACAAACTTAAGAATGACCTGAACGCTTACGTAGCCCAGCTAGGCAAATACTCTATTCAAAAATTTTCTTTACTTGCTCTGGACGGCAAAGATGATCCTATTGCCAAAAACAGCCGGGATCAACGCGGAAAAGACTTTGCCGAACTTAATTTTGGCCAAACCCCTGTACCTGCTGCACTGGCCGTATTAAGCCAGAAGCAGTCTGATATACGCCGGATGGAAGGAGAAGTCCTGAATTATCTGGCCAGTAAAGTGGGTGCAACGGATATTAAGTTCGATCAGATCCTTCCGATGATCAGTGCCGACGCCAAAATTGTGGCTGCCGGTACCAAATTTAAAGGCGAAATGTTTATCGCTGCGGCGGCCAGCGGGATCACACCCCGGATGAGCCTGAATGGTTCGCCTATAAAAGTGGAGAACGGAAAAGGTATAATCGAATTTATGGCGCAAGGCGGCGACTACAATGCGGAAGGTCTTGCACGCCGGGTATTAAAGGGTTCTATTTCTTTCCCGACACCTAGCGGCAGAGACACGACCGTTCAGCTTGAGCAGGAATATTTCGTAGCCAAACCTACTTACCAGATCGAAACTGGTACAATGCCTCCCCTTTACCTGGGATGTGCGAATCGTTTGAGTATTCAGAGTCCGGCGCTCGGCGCATTATGGGCACCTGACTTTTCAGCGGATGGTGCAGAAGTGATTGCCAGCGGTCAGAAAGGCAAGATCACTGTCGTTCCAAGCAGAGCAACTGTAGCGCTTAGGGTGAGTAACCAGGGTAATGTTCTGGGCACTGAGAATTTTAAAGTGAACAGAGTACCGAAGCCGACTTTAGAAGTGCGGGTAGGTGGCCGGGCTTTCAACTCACGACAAGGAGAACAGGCTTCTGCGGTAAGATCCATACAGGTGGTGGCTATTCCGGATGAAAGTTTCAAGAATTATTCTCCTGATGATGCCAACTTCAGGGTGTCCTCCTTCCAGGTATCATTGGCAAGAGGGTCCCGGAGAATTGGAAATCCAGTAACGGGTGGTTCTATATCCGGTCTGGCTGCGCAAGCCCAGCCCGGTGACAGGTATGTAATCGAAGTACTGGGCGTAGAACGTCGGAATTTCAAAGGCGCCATTTCGGAAGTGGAAATGGGAAGTCCTACTTTTACCATTCCTTTATATTAAATTCGCAACGCTTGTCGTTATAAAAAAAATAAAAACATCCAGTGTTTATGAGATTGAAAGGAAAAGCCGCCGTATGTTCTGCCTTCGCCATAGCTTTGGCGATTTCAGGGGCAAATGCGCAGGAAAGGGATGAATCCAAAGGCAATGAGCTTTCTGCTCATCCGATTGCTTCGAATGATATTCTGATGAAGCAGACACTTTGGAGAAGAGTGGATCTGAAGGAAAAGATTAACCTCCCCATGTTTTCTACAAACAATGAGGTGACACGTTATCTTCTGGATGCTGCTAAGGCTGGATTGCTGGACGCTTATACCAATGACTCGTGTCTTGTTAAGCTGAAACCCGATGAATTGCACAAAAAGCTGCTTATTCCCAACCAGGTGGCCGGGCTCTCTGCGGAAGAGTTAGCAGCAGGATTTGGCAACACGGCCGGCTCCGATGGATGGGGTGCTCCTAAAAAGGAAGAGACCAAAGCAGCGCAACCCGCAGACGACGGCTGGGGAGCGCCTAAGAAGGAAGAAAAGAAAGCCGCTGAACCCGTAGATGACGGTTGGGGTCCTCCTAAAAAGAAAACCCCTGCCAAAAAAGGTGCAAAAAAAACAGCCGTCAAAGAGGAGCCTCCTGTTGAGGTGGTAGCCAAACCGGATACATCTTTCCAACAACAGGCCGCGCCTGTCAGTGAGGAAGAATATTTTCCGAAGCAGCTTAGCATCATAGAAATCAGAGAAGACTGGACGTTTGACAAAAACCGCTCCAGGTTGTATACTGACATACAGACCATCACGATTTACATCCCTGCTGATCAAAATGCAAACGGTCTCGAACTTCCTGTAGCCTCTTTCAAATACAAAGATGTAGACAGACTTTTCAGAAGTGATCCCAAGAGATATATCTGGTACAACTCACAAAACATCGCGCAGCACAAGAATCTGGCGGATGCTTTCGACCTTCGTCTCTGGAGTGGCCGGATCGTGAAATATTCGAATCCAGAGGACAAGAGCTTTGTCGATTTGTTTAAAGGCGAAAAAGAGGGTCTGTTGAAATCCATTCAATTCGAACAAAAATTGATGGAAAAAGAACACGGACTCTGGGAGTATTAAAATGAAATAGCAAGTAATGAGAAGGGGCGGCTTTTATACCGTCCCTTTTTTAGTGACCTTTTTCTCTCCAATCCATCTCAGCAGTAGTTCATCAATGCCTGTTATACATCAATCCTCCTATAAAGGTCCTCCTTGGTACCTCTGCAACGCACATCTTCAAACCATTGTACCGAGTCTGTTCCGAAGAGTATACGGTGTGTCATTTGAGAGAGAACGCCTCGAACTTGGAGACGGTGATTTTGTTGATCTGGACTGGGTGGACCAAGATGCCAGCCGCCTGATAATCATCACGCACGGCCTTGAGGGAGATACCGGCCGACCTTATATCAAAGGCATGTCCAAGTTATTTTCTGCGGCCGGTTGGGATGTACTCGCGTGGAATTGCAGATCCTGCAGCGGTGAAATGAACAGGAATTTCCGCCTGTATGATCACGGAGAGATCAATGACATCGATGAGGTCATAAAACACGCCATGAAAACGAAGAAGTATGAAAAAATCGTACTCGCAGGATTCAGCATGGGCGGTAATATCACCCTCAAATACCTGGGTGTGAAAGGAAAAGACATTCCGGATCCTGTCAGGTATGGCATAGCCATCTCAGCTCCTACTGATATAAAGGCCAGCTCAGATTTCATCGAAACCGGTTTCAGTTCCATCTACAAAAAAAGATTCATGACAAAACTGGCAAAAAAGATTCGTCTCAAAGACGAAAAATTCCCGGGTATCCTTGAGGTAAATAAACTGGATTCCATCAAAAACTGGCTCGCTTTTGATGAAGCATTTTCTTCAAAACTAGGAGGCTACAAGGACGCTGCGGATTTTTACTACCAAACTTCCGCAAAGAATTTCACAAAAGGAATAAGCATCCCTACCCTCTTGCTCAATGCGCTGAACGACCCCATCCTCGCCCCTGAATGCTCTGACCCGTCTTTGGCTGAAAAGCATCCCTTTCTCTACCTGGAAACACCCTGGCATGGAGGTCACGTAGGTTTTAGTGTCATCAATGATGAATTTTCCTGGGCTGAACGCAGAAGCCTGGAGTTTATCAGGTCGATGACAAAATCCAGAGCACAGTGAAGATGCCTATTCCCGAAAATCAAAATAGGGCTCCATCTTCCTGAGTAAATCAGGATCTACTCCTTTCAGGGCAGCCAGGTCAGCCATTGACTTATATGGACCGTGTTGCTCACGATAATTGAGGAGTTGCTGTACGAAAGGGCGTTCCCTTCTCAGGTACAAATGTGCACTGAGATCACTGTAGGTGGCCGAATTAATCCTGATCCTGTTCACCGGTATCGCTATCCTCGCGTAGCTTTTCAGCTCCCTTAAAACGTCTTCGCTCAAACCGAAGACTTCTTCAAACTGTGCCACGGAATGAAAACCGCCCAGTCCATCTCTGAATTTGATGATGCGTAACGCAAGTTTACTTCCAATGCCACGCAGCTGTATGAGCTGGGTGGTATCCGCCTCGTTGATGTCGAAAGGCTCAATATTTTTGGCCCCACCAGGATGCGCCTTCCAGGGTGTTTGAGGCTTACCGGTCGTAAAAGCTTCCTTCTTCACGTCCTTCTGCACAATACTTATATATGGCTCCAGTTTCAGTAGTACGCAAAAATTAAGCGAACATATCCACGCATATGTAAAGGCGGCAAATGAAAACCCCGTTCCCTTCATATGGAAAAAGAGAGAAGTAAAAGGAAGTCAATTGAAAAATAATATAGTAAACTTTAGCAATTAGACACTAGAACTAAATTAACTCTGTAACTAATTCATTTACCAATAAAGTATGCAACACACTATAACCTTCATACACTATGTTAAAAAGGATGTTCTTTTTCTTCGAAGACTTTTTCGGTACTTCAGCAAAAGAGGCGAGAGGTGCCGTTTTTCTACTCGGACTTACTCTTCTCATGTTGATCATTCCCACGCTTTTCAGGTACGTTGCTCCCCTGATCTTTGACAGAGGTGGAGTGCATGAAAGGCATCTGGCCCGGCTGGATACAGCGGCTCTGGCTTTAGCTCGTATGTCTTCGGCGGGGGCAGAGGAGAAGCACCACAGGTCCGAACCTGTTCGTTATTTTCGTTTTGATCCTAAC
>CAZAVR010000182.1:0-7571 GCA_964488435.1 uncultured Cytophagales bacterium
GTAGAAAACAGTATTGTATCGGCAGGTGCTACGGCTTTGGAGGTGCTTGAACGTGCGCCGGGTGTGACCGTAGATCAGCAGAACGACCGCCTTCAAATACGGGGGAAGAGTGGTGTCATTGTGCAAATCGACGGTAAGCAGACTTATCTGTCGGAGCAGGAAGTTGTAAATCTTTTGAAAAATACGCCCAGCGACAACATTGAAAAGATAGAATTAATCACCAATCCTTCATCCCGCTATGACGCGGCAGGCAACTCCGGAATCATCAATATCCGGTTCAAACGCAACAAAAATTTTGGGACGAACGGATCCTTTACTGCGGGCGCGGGCGTCTCTACTCCAGACTATCCCCGGGGCAACGCCTCAGTCACCATCAATCACCGGGAAGGTAAATTAGGCGCATTCGGAACGCTAAACGGCCTCGGCTTTACCGGCTTCAGCAACCAGCATATCGACAGGGTCATCCCGCAAGACGGCAAAAAGACCTACTTTGATACCTATTCTTCCGGAATTTGGAAAGGAGTTAGTTACAGTGCCCGGACCGGTTTGGATTATTTTATATCAGAAAAAACAACTGTGGGCCTGCTGGTCTCCTCTTTCTACAATCACTGGAAAAACCCGGGCAACATCACTGACGCAAAGATCCTTAACAATGAAATGCAGCTGACGCAAAGCTACCGGACTACGGCAGCATCAGTGAACCGGATGGCTAACGTCACAGGTAATTTCTACATAAGGCATAAGCCTGTGGATGAAAAAAAAGAACTCACGGTTGATATAGATTATGTCAGATATGACGGAAGAGGTTATAACGGACTGGACACCAGGTACTTCAAATCTGACAGCACCCCCTCCGCAGCTCCGGACATACTTCGAAACAATATGCCCTCGCTGATCAATATCGGCGCGCTGAAGCTGGACTATATGTACGTCATCGGAAAATACAAAATTGAAAGCGGCCTTAAATCAAGCTATGTGGCTTCAGACAATAATATGTTGTTTGAAGTAAAAGCCGACGACTGGGTAACGGATACAGGACGAACCAACCATTTCAAATACACTGAAAACATCAGCGCATTGTACACTTCTTTCAGCGGTAAAATCGGCGCCAAAACGAGATTCATGGCAGGACTCAGACTTGAACATACTTTCTCCTCCGGCAATTCAGTTACTTTAAACAAGGTAAACGACAGAAATTATACAGACCTTTTCCCCAGTGTATTTTTCTCAAGAGACCTGGATAGCAGTAATGTACTGAATCTCTCGTACAGTCGTCGTATAGACCGTCCCAACTACCAGTCATTGAATCCTTTTGAATTCTATCTGGATCCATATACGTTTCGCAGGGGAAATCCCAACCTGAAACCACAGTACACCCACTCTCTTCAACTTACCCACGTATTCAAGAGCTTCCTGAATACAACACTGGCCTACAGCCGGGTGAGAGACATGATAGCGGGCGAAGTTCCCATGGTGATTCCTGAAAAAAATATAGCTTACCTTACTGCCGACAATCTGGACACCCAGAATTATGTAAGCCTCGCCATCGGTGCACCTCTACCCATTAACAAATGGTGGAATCTTCAGGTGAATCTCTCAGGAGCTTTCAATGAATACAGGACATTCTACCGGGATGCGTCCTATCACATGCGACAGTTTACCTGGAATGCCTACAACAACAGCCAGTTCACACTACCCAAAAACTGGACGCTGGAAGTTGGCGGTTGGTACAGCAGTCCATCCATTGCAGGACTAATGGCCTCAAGACCTCAGGGCATGGTAAATATGGGGGTTCAAAAAAGTTTAAACGAAAAGAAAACCATCATACGGTTCAACGTTCAGGATATATTCCAAACCACCCGATTCCGGGGAAGCACCCGATTCGAAGACATCGACGTAAAGATCAATGCAGCCTGGGGTAGTCGTCAGCTCAGGCTTGTCATTACCCACAGGTTTGGAAACCAGCAAATTAAAACAGCCCGCCCGCGTAAAACCGGTTCTGATGAACTTCAACAGCGCGTCAAAGACAATGGCTCATAAAGACACTAATTCTTATAAGATTAGTTTAGGTTAAGAAAAACTGAAAGCCTTTCCCGTCTTGAGGAAAGGCTTTTTTGACTTGCTACGGGTCAATTGCTTACCATGCGATTTGCCTTTTCGAGCCAGATGTACTGTCCTTCACAGGTCCAGTGAGAATCTCCCTTGAGATATACACTGCCCGGAGAGACTTTGAATTCAGGAAGCACATCGATATAAGGTACAGCCAGTTCAGGATGGTTAAAAACACGTTCGATCAATCGGTTGTAGTTTCCGTACTCAGGCATAACCAAGGTAGCCTTATTGGGAATGATCGAAAGAAAAACCTTGTCGAAACCCATCTTTCTGAAAGCTGAAGCACTTTGATTGACGTTACCGACCAGTTTGTCTACTTCTTCGTCTGACAGGTAAGCAAATGATGAAGAATTCATTGTCGAATCCGTATCTAGATAATAAACCACATCTTTGCCGTCAGCAGACAAGGTCGCATGCTCATTGATACGTCCGAAAAATCTGCGTGTAAAGCCGGCCTTCCATTCTTTAAGTATGCGGACAGGTGAAAAATAGAAGAGAATAACATCGAGCCGGCCCTCCACCGCCACTGAGGAAAAAAGGGCATCCAGTCTCTGCATGAAAGAGAGCTCCGACTCCGTCTCGAAAGTCCGGCTATCTGCAACAATCCGATTTACGGGGGCATTGTAATGGCTTCTGAAAGCACGCTCTACGGATTCAAGAATCAGAATATTGACGGCGGACGTATCCAACTTGAGATGCAGGACATGGTTCCAGTGCGTAAATTGATATCGATCGACATTAAAATCATCCGGATCGACACGGGACGGTTCTGCAAAGCTGTCGCCCAATATGTAAAGATGCCTTTTTCTACCGAGGGTGTCCGGCCGGCTATATTGATAAGGCGGACATATCTCTCTGGGATCCTTAAATTCGCTCAGGCTCGTGATGCGATAGAGATCTCCAAAGGCGTAGTCATCCGGAATAATTCTGCTTTTATAGAGCAGCTGCAATAGGGAGCTACTGCAACCTGCCAGCCATATCAGCAAAAAGAGCACCAAAAAAAAATACTTCGCGGCCTTCATGCACCTACCTGAGTTTAATGGACCAGGTTTGAATCTTCCCCGGTGACTGACTAAAAATCAACAATTTATAAAATGCTGCCTGATAAATTACGCTTACAGGCCGGATAGAAGGAATGGGTTTATCGCCTAGTATTTTACCATGAAAGTCAAAAACTGACGTGTAATTACCCGACTTAACGGATATAAATCGGTTATCACTTCCAAAAAAATGATACTGAACGGTAAAACCCGGTCTCAGATTTACAATTTCAAACAAAACTTCTCCCTGCTTATCGAGAATAGCCACCTTTGAAAGTGACCGTCTGACCATCAGCCAGTCCAGTGAATTGGCGTCGTAAAGTGTATTGAATGTATTGGAAGACTCTGTTCTGAGGAGCTGCGTTCTGGCTATAATTTTTCCATTAATATCCATTTTGGTCACTTCTCCAAAAGTGGTCACCCCTATAATTTCCTGCGCGCCTGTACTGTTCACAGTCCAGGTAAAGGGGCTCGTCACACTCGTGAGCAGATCAACCGGAAAACCTGGTTTCATAATACCCCCTTCGGAAATCAGCGAAATTTTTCCGCTTTGCTCAGTAAAAATGTACGCACTGCCGCCAGGCTGACCGGATACAGAAACCACGGGCTTCTGTATCCGGTCAAACCTCAGCCTGCCGGCCAGCGATCTCGGTTTTTGTCTGACATCGTCCCAAATAAAACTCTGACCCGCTTCGTCGTGTATGACAAACCGGCTTCCGCTCTCCTGTCCTCCTTCCGTACGATACAAAGATGTAACAGGCTGATCACCGGGCAGGGATCCGGTCAGTCTGGTAACGATGCCTGCATCATCTTCATCAATCACATACAGCTTTGAGCGGGTTGCAAAAATCCGCTGCTGCCTGCCGATGTTCAGAAAATCTGTCTTATAAGCAACAGTAGCTATGTTTCCGTCCAGAGAAGTGATCAGCTCCGGCTTAGCCCGGGCTTCATTGTTGATCCTGTACAAAGATTTCGACGCGTTAGTCAGCAGTATTTCAGAGGAACCATCTATCGGGTTAAGCAGACCCGCCAGGCTGGAATCATAAAGTACCGGCCACGCTGCGTCTACATTGAGAAAGGTTCTGTTAAGCATTTCAGAAGATGTGCGTTTCTTCTTCGCATTCAGCGTCAACCGGGGAAAAGCAACCTTACCATCCGTTCTGCATTCAAGGACCATACTTTCCAGCAGCTGAGCGGAAACAGAAGATGTCTTGCTGAATTTAATGTAAGGATTGTTCAGATTTTTGCCCGGGTCGGACTTTCTGAGATTGACAACAAGCGAGAGCTGAGGCACCTCCTCCTCTGCACTCAACAGGCTGTCGTATTCGGGAGACTGCTCCCAGGTGAGCTGATTTTCATAATCAGCTATATAACTCCGCAGGGAATGACTGTTATTGGCAAAAACCAGGTAGGGGGCTACATAAGTGACATAACTCTTTGCAAATCCGGTGAAAACGTTACCAAACAAGCCTTCAGGCAACTCGGGAATATCTACAGAAAACATTTCATAACCCTGGAAGCGATCGACAGCCACTTCACGCCCGACACTCGTTTTTTTGGCGAGCAGATACAGGAGAGGCCGTATTTTCTCAAAGTTATCGTAGCGGGCCAAAAGGATTTTCCCGTCACTTACCGTATTGCTTTCTTCCATGTGGCAAAGTATGAGCTCCGGACCCACCAGGCGGGCCATGGTCTCCTTCTGCTTACTTATAATCGAACCCAGCTTGCCGGTTGCTTCCGTCTCGTGTCGCTCGGCCCATGCAGCATACAGTTCACGAAAAGCCACCTGATCGTTGCTTGCGATTCTGTACATAGTCGACGTTTGCTGGGATATATACTTGTGGGATGCAAACGGTGTTCCTGCTTGCCCTTTAAGCCACGACTGCACATAACTATCCTTCCCGTTTGCCCCCCCGGATGTAAAAACAATGGAGGACTGCCCGGATTCAGGCCTTAGGTAGAAATCCATATTCTCCGGCCAGAGCCCCAGAAAGTTCTTGAGGCTGCCCTTGAACATCTCCGGAAGTAAAACAGACTTCCAACCCTCTCCAGCCACGTAAACGGCGTATCCCGGCCTGGACTCAGTCGAATGAAAACGGGATTTCAAACCTCTTTCAGAAAGCCCCGCGGATGCATTCCTTATCACATCCTCTATCAGATCTCCAAATTGGCTGATGATCAGAAAATCCTCCTTCAGTATATAAGAAAACAGATTTCTGGATTGATTATCATGAATATTAACAATCTTTTCTCCCTGAAATGTGTGGGTAAGCATACGTATGTCCTTTCGCTGAGGGCCGGATAACCACTCCCGCTCTTCGTCGCTGACAACAGGGATATAAAGGATGGATCCCAGCGAATTACCTGACCGTGGATGGAAGGAGCAGGTAATCGTCTTGCGGCTCAGAAAAGTCCTTATCTGCTGCGAATCCGTATTGAACCATGAAAGAACAGAAAGGCTCCCACTGACCAGGTTAATGATCGGAAGTTCCTTAAGGAGAAGGGAATCGTCTGTGGCATGATCGTTAAAGTCAACCAGGCGGTCAGAAGTTACGATAAGGCCGGCCGACTCAGGAATGTAATCCCAGGCCACCTCAGAATACTGGCAGGTTGTAAAGAGCAGGTAACCCGCCGCCGCAAGGAGGAAGGCAACAAAAATAAGGATGACATATTTTTTCAACCTAACACAAAGCTACTACGCTGATTTGATCGCCCTGATTTTACTGTTTAGCTGAACTCTGAAATTAACAAGCTCTTTAAAGCTGCGGATACATACCTTCCAAAGTGTCCACTTCACGATAGAAACGGTTCCTGTTTCCCGGTCTTTATGCGTAATCGGTATGTTAAATAATTCCTGGCCGGATTTTTTGGCCATAACAGAAAGAAATATATTCGGCGCAAAAGGTTCCGGTTCCGGCAACTGAGCCAGCAACTTACGGAGAAACGATCCCTTTATTAATCTGAATGGTATATTACTATCCAGAATATAAGTTCCGTAAACGGCTGCTATCGTCGAGCGCAGAACTCGGGTGATGAAAAGACGCACGGTAGCGTCATGGCGGATTTCACGGTATCCAAGGATAAAGTCCGATTGATTACGCTTATCCCACAGTTTGTCAAAATCATCCGTAATAAACTGGTCATCACTGTCAGTCTGGAAAACATACTCCGAACCTAATTCAACAGCTTTTTTATACCCGTTCACCGCCGCATTACCATGACCGCCATTTTTTTGATGTACCACGGTAAGGCGGGAATAGTTTGCCTTCATTTTGTCTAGCAATTCGCCTGTCCTGTCTTTCGAACCATCATTGATGACGAGGAGGGTTGTTTCGCTGTCGGGAAATTTTCTCTCCAGATACCCGGTCCAGCTCTCTACGACCTTCTCTATACAATCTTCCTCATTATAGGCAGGCATTACTATCGTTAACAAAAATGGCATAGCTAATTAGTATTTAAAATTGCGCAAAATTAGTCAATTACTTTGGGATTGTCAAACCGCTACGTCTCCGTCCATTTCACCCGGACTATTTTGCTTTGAATCCCCCTCTCTGCAAAAAAATACTGCCAATGAAGCTGCTGCGCAGAAAGGTGATCGGTAGGAGATTTGATCTCAATAAAACAGTAGCTATCCTCATTCCAAACAAACAGATCTGGAAAGCCTCTCACATTTTCTCTGAGATCGGATGCCATCTCCATGAGCACCTGGGCCACGAGGTCTGACGGAATTTTTCGAATCATCTCAACCACATAATTCATCAGATCATCATACCAATTTACCATCACATTTACAACACCGAACTTAGCCCTGTAAGTCTCCTGAATAATCGATATCATTTTTTCACTACTTCCGGCTTGCTGTAGTCGCCCAACGAGCATATCATGCCTTTTGGCGTAAAAATCAGGCAGAAAAAAATCCGATGGAACCCGCTGCAACGGATGATGAATCGCCTGCACGTTGGTATCGTAAATAATATCCCAGAAGACAAGCCCGAACAAAGCCCTCCAGGTTTCGTTCTCACTAAAAAAAGCCTGATAACCTAATTGCCGGTAGTAATCCAGTGCCCCTGCTTCGACGCGATATTTGTAGTCTTTGGAAACAAAAATAAACTCTGCACTATTCAACACCGAGGTCACACTTTTTACGCTCTTTCGCTTACCTCCTGAAATTTTCGAGAGAAAATCCTGTCCAAAAAAACGCTCATCAGCATTCTGCGGTTCGTTGATCATCTCACCACATAACTCCAAAGCCTCCTCAATCGCTCCGTTCCTGAACAACAGCCTCGCCCTCCTCTCCCGGGACGGTGCCTGGCTTGTTAACTGATAGACAACAAGCGCCTGAGAAAGCAATTTAGATTTTTCCAGCCAGGCGCCTACCTTCAAAACCAGCCTGTTGTAGGCCGGGAACGCTCCCGGACT
>CAZAVR010000183.1:0-7545 GCA_964488435.1 uncultured Cytophagales bacterium
TCGTTATAGGTCAGGATACGCCGGATACTGCTCCCGAAACTCATAACGGCAACCATTTCCTAACGAGTCTTTTGACCTCTGCATCTATCCCTTCAATATCTTTTTCAAGGCTTTGTTTGTCTACTTGAAAGCTTTGCAGCCATTGCCCCATATCCTTGACCAGGTAAAGCGCATTGAGTTTTTTGGCAGCCTGGTTCAGGTTGGTACCGATGGCTTTCAGCTCATTTCGAAGCCGGGTAATTTCAGCTAGCAGCTCATCCTGTGACTCGTTCCTGACTTTTAGTACAACCGGCTTTTTCAAGAGTACCTGCCTGGCGTAATCGCTCGCGTTCCGGCAGGTGGTAGCTTTGGCTTGTGCTGAGAGGAATTGTTTTTCCTCTTCGGTCAGCCGGATATTCAACCAATGGCTACGGTTTGTTTTTGATCCGTTCATCTCGGGTTTCGTTTTCACATTTTCATTGAATCATTTACTTCAAAGCAAGGGCCCCGACTTCGGAGGAAAGGCCCGCAAAAATCCCGTTGTGACACAACGGTACATCTTGCCGTTTTCGAGCTCCATAGGAAAACCAGGTTACTTTAATAAAGCCAGGCATCGAAAAGATCTATAAAAAGGCTTTCCGCTAGAACTTAAGTTTGCGGGCAACTTTAAGCCTAGGTTGCTTTCGGGTAAGGAATTCGTTCAAGTCTTGGAGACCTTTGTAATATGAGCTGCAATCTTTGAAAACCGAGCTTTGCCTCATCAGGAAATCTGTAGCTTTTTGTCCGGCCGGATCATTGTCCAGGAAAAGATGTACCGTTTGGTAACCCAGCATCCGATCCAACGAACCTTGAACAAACGAAAGTGAATTCAACACCAGGTAGTCCGTTTTCGGCCAGTCCATCGAAACCTGTAAAACCTGGTAAGAAAGCCAGTCAAAGAATCCTTCGAAAACAGAAAGAGAATCCTGCCCATTAGCTAAGGTTGTGACTGCCTTCGGGCTACTGCTGCCCTTGAAGTAGCGGTTCCTGATTTCATACCCGCCCTGATCGTTCTTAAAACCCAGCCCATAGTAGGACTTTCCGTTAAGCTGGTAGCGTACCTCTTTTAAAACCGGAGAAGCCAATTCTTCCGGGATTGCTCTTGTTTTAAGATAGCTTAAAAGAGACGGAGATGAAAGCTCATGCACTCCGGTCACACTTAGAGCCTGTTGAACGGGATGAACTTCCCGGGAAAAGGAGGGAGAGCAGGGTAGACTAAGGTTCCCTGATAAAAGTTGGACTATTTCCGGAAGGCCGGTCTGGTAGAACTCCAGGCAGAAATCTACAATCGAACCACCCTTGCCCAGCCCAAAATCATACCACCGGTTAAGCCGGGTATTGACCTTAAAGGAGGGTGTTTTCTCGTCCCTTAATGGGGAGCGGTACCAGTAATTTTGTCCTATGATCTTTACCGGTTCATGCCCGATAGATGCCAGGAACCTGGCCAGATCGATGTCGCGGAACTCTGCCCACGAAATAAAAGATGATGTTTGCTTTTCCATTCGCCTCTATATTTTCTTTTCACCAAGCAATTTGTGATACGAAAGTAAAGGCACCAGTTTACATTATTGCATCCTGTCGGAATTTCAAACAGGATGAAGGGTTAGCCATGCTATTAGAGAGTAGGAAAAAGAGAGTCGGACAGGATATTGAGCGCTATTGACGCAAGCATTCCTGTCACTTGGGTAGTTTTTCTGCCACGATCGCTACACCATTGAGATTGGGATCGGTGGGGTTTTTCGGGGTATAGTCTTTAGGCAGGACTAAAAAAGCCCCCGGAAGACCTGTCTTTTCTCTAAAGATCTGACCGGAAATTTCACTTTCGTATTCTTGCGACTCCCAATGGGCATAGGAAAGCACATACGAGTCACTCGTTAATTTAAATCCGGCAGTCCTGAAAAAGCTTGTTATGGTATTAGCTCCTTCTCTTTTGGTTTTCATTGTTACCATTAATGAGTCAGCGCTCTTCCTTCCTACCTCAATGTAAAACTCTATATATCCGAAATTGTCGGTTCCATTTCCCAAAAGGGTATCACCGTTTACTACATAGGTTTTTACATCGTATCGACCCGATAGTTGAGCCGCTGTATCGTTGGGTACTTTAATTTTATTGCACCCGTAGAGAAAAAGGAATAAAAGAAGTATGGAAACGTATCGCATTTAGGCAAGGATATGATGGATCATCATAACGACAATGGATTTAACAAAGGTAAACAGTTTACCTTTAAAGACCTCCTGTTTGAAATTCAAACAGGTAGCAAAATCATGTACCGAGTGCTATATCTTTGAAGTTGTGTTGAACGAAAATGTGTAAGTCAGATGGAAGAAAAGGAAATGGTAAGGGTGTACGAAACGCTGTTGATCACGCCGGGGATGAACGATGTGGTTAAGCTGGATTTAAGGATTTCCAGGAAACTGGTGCTGCTGTTGAGCCAGGTAGTAGAAAAAGGGATACGTATTGAAGATACCGGCCTGAATGCAGTCGACAAAGAAGCATCAAAAGAATTATTGCAGGTAGTAGATGAGTGCCTGACAAAGGCCGGGTTAACCAGGCTTGTAGAAAAGCTCAAAACATTGAAGCAATCGTGAGCCTGCTTCTAAAACGCGGTAAATGAATATTGAAAAAGCCGCTGACTTTAACCGGATCAGCGGCTTTCATACAAAAATCACATCAGCCCTTCATCAGCAAAGGACTTGTAAGCTCCTTCCGGGGCCAGGATGATATGATCCAGTACCGGCAGGCCCAATATTTTCCCTGCTTCTGCGAGTTTGCGGGTCAGGGTCAGATCGGCTTCGCTGGGCTTAAGATTGCCCGAAGGGTGGTTGTGCGATAATATCAGCGAGGTAGCCGCCCCTTTCAAAGCAGCAGCAAAAACCAGTTTTTCGTCGACAATAGTACCTGTCATCCCGCCACTGGAAAGATTAATGACTCCGAGAACTTTATTCGCGCGGTTGATCAAAAGAACCTTGAATTCTTCAAAGAGGCCTATCGTATCAGGGTTCCAGCAGGCTGAAAGGACTTTGAAGGCATCGAAGCTTTGACGGATCACCGGAGCGTCAGAAAGGCTGAATCCTGTACGGTAGGTCAGCTGAATTTCCGCAACCTGAAAAAGACTCTTGGGCTGAAGCATCGTTTCCATAATCATAAAAGCTTTAGTGAGAAATTGATTATGGTGCTCTCACCGGATGGGGGCGATCAAAGAAAGGGAGGAACGGAATAAAGGAAAGCCCCGTGTGTCGGCCCTGTGTTTATGCCGTAGTTCCCTTTCTGCTTCAGTAGCCCCCGTCCGAACTTTGCGGCGGAATGAATGAGAAATACATTCAAGACTTTTAACTATTTACAGATAAGCATAGTCCGTGTCTGTCGAGAATCGGGGCATTTTCTTTTTAGCTGAGATGCCTTACGCCTATCGGCCTAACACTTATTGAAAAGCTAGCATGATTGTCCGAAAATAGGGTAATTTTTATGAATGGCTTTTGAATATCTTTTTCGGTTGGGATGTAAATTTTTGCTGCTGCTTCACAGCGAAATTAACAAGCAGGATCAGTACCGGCACCTCGATCAACGGCCCGATCACAGCCGCAAAGGCGGCCCCGGAATGGATGCCGAATACAGCGATAGCCACCGCAATTCCCAGCTCAAAATTATTCCCTGCAGCCGTGAATGCCAGGGATGTCGATTTAGCGTAATCGGCCCCGGCCCGCTTGGACAGGTAAAAGGCCGAAAAAAACATAATCGCAAAATAGATCGAAAGCGGAATGGCGATGCGCACTACGTCCAGCGGGATCGAAACGATAAGCTGTCCTTTCAGGCTGAACATGATAACAATTGTGAATAGCAGCGCTATCAGTGTAACCGGGCCAATGGCAGGCAAAAATTTCTGTTCGTACCACTGGCGGCCGTACAACCGCGTCAGGATCACCCGCGACAAAAGACCGGCCAAAAACGGAATCCCCAAATAAATAAAAACGCTTTGGGCCACTTCGCCAATTGTAATATTCACCGCATAGCCCTGCAGCCCAAAGAGCGGCGGTAGGACGGTAATAAACACCCAGGCATAGACCGAATAGAACAGCACTTGAAAGATACTGTTAAATGCTACCAGCCCCGCAGCATAAACCCGATCCCCGCCCGCCAGGTCATTCCATACGATCACCATCGCGATGCATCGCGCAATGCCGATCAGGATCAGTCCGGTCATGTATTCGGGCTTATCCGGCAGAAAAATCACAGCAAGCCCGAACATGAGCAGCGGGCCAATGATCCAGTTCTGCAAAAGTGATAAGGCCAGTATTTTCGTGTTCGCAAACACCTTCGGCAATTCCTCATATCTCACCTTCGCCAGCGGCGGGTACATCATCAGGATAAGGCCAATGGCCAGCGGTATATTGGTGGTGCCGGTGTTAAACCGGTTGATGAACACCTGCGACTGCGGGAAGAAATACCCGATCCCCACACCGACCATCATCGCAAGAAAAATCCATACGGTCAGGTAACGATCCAGAAACGAAAGTTTAGGCATTAGAAGCACTGATAGCAGTTAGATGATCATCAACAAATTGGCGGCTATAGGCCCGGATTTCATCGCGCACCTGCCGGAAGGAAGTGAGCGCATCCATCCCAGGCGTATGCCCCGGATCGGTAAAGCTCTGGTGAATCCGCCGGGCGTCGCCACGCTGGTCCGCTGACGGAAAGAACGGGCATTGTTCGCGGGCATTGTCGCACACGGTAATCACATAATCAAATGGAACGGCGGCATATTCGTCCGCGTGGTTTGATGTGTGATGCGCTATATCTATACCGTCTTCCGCCATCACCTGGATAGCCAGCGGATTGACCCCTTTCGGATCAACGCCAGCGCTCAATACTTCGGCCCGATCTCCTGCGAAATACTGCAGATAGCCCTGAGCCATTTGCGACCGGGCGGAATTGCCGGTACATAATACCAAAATACGTTTCATTTCAAACATGCGTTAAAGGGTGGAATCAGTTACAGCAATCCGGCCCGCAACAGGCGGACGGTGTTTTGGTTTCAGCATCCGCGACCGGCTTTTGAGCAAATACCGTCACGCTGTATATGCCTCTATCCTGCAGCCGGTAATCAGTGATTTCATCGGCCGACAGATAATTTTGTAGCACCAAATCCGGAAGGGTGATTTCCCGCTCCTTCTGAATCTGGATATTGGTAAAACCCGAATCCTTCACGATCTGCAAATAATCTTCCTTCTGAATCGCACCCGATACACAACCCACGTACAATTCTGCATCGCGCTGCAGCTCTCCCGGCAGCTCCCCTTTCAACACAATGTCCGATATACTGAAATGCCCGCCCGGTTTTAGGATTTGGAAGGTTTCAGCAAAGGCTTTGCGCTTATCCGGCACCAGGTTCATCACGCAGTTGCTCACTACCACATCCGCCAGGTTTTCCGGCAGCGGCATATCCTCAATGTCGCCATACACAAATTCAACATTTGCATAACCGAGCGCCTTCGTATTCTTGCGGGCGCGGTCGATCATGGCCGGAGTCATGTCCAACCCGATCACGCGTCCGCTCTCGCCGGTCTCTGCGCGAGCCACAAAGCAATCATTGCCCGCGCCCGATCCTAAATCCACCACCGTATCCCCTGCCTTGATCTGCGCAAATTGCGTCGGTAGGCCGCAGCCCAACCCTAAATCCGCATCGGCCACATAGCCGGTTAGCTCCTGGTAATCCTGGGCCATAACAATCGGCACCCCGGCATCCATTCCCGGGCCGCGATCGGTCGGCCCACAGCATGAGGTCGGCCCGCATCCGCACCCGTCAGCTTCCGATTGTTCTGCAATTGCGCCATATTTCTGGCGCACCGCTTCTTTGATTTGTTCGGCAGTTTCCATCTTGGTTTTATTTATTGGTTAAATGTAATATTACGATATATTCAAAGAAAAAAAACCGCGTACCTAACAGCAGTTCGCGGTTCCCACAAAATGATCCAGCACTGCGCCAAACGCCTGCCGGGCTTCTTCCCATACGGTTTCATTGATACAGTAGCATACACGGGGCGGGTTGATCTCCCCCTGGATGATCCCAATGCGCTTCAGTTCCTTCAGATGTTGTGAAACCGTCGCCTGTGCTAATGGCAATTCCTCCACCAGGTCGCCGCACACACAGGCTTTTCTTTGTGCCAGTAACTGTAAGATGGCAACCCTGGCCGGATGCGCAAAGGCTTTCGCCAACTCCGCAACCCGGTTTTGCTCCTCGGTGAATATTTCGGTTTTCGTGACTCCCATGCGGCAAAGATAACAGCAAAAATATACATCGCAATATTACGATGAAATATTTTTAATATTGTACATCTCCTTAACTGGCCCATTACTGTCATGTTTATTCCTTGAATTCGGAACAAATCCTTTATTCTCAGACTTGTCTCGGGAGGTGCCTTGAAGGGGCAGTTTTCGAACCGATTTCTGGGCGATTTGGAAAAGATTGCAGAGTTGGCCGGGTAGCGACCGATTACTCCGGTTCTAACAGATTAGGGAAACTGTCGGTTTGGTGAAGCAACAAAGTTGCGCGCCTTCAAAATGCTCATTTCCATGCCGCTTTTTACATCGAGTATACCTTTTTTCTGTTCAGACAGGTATTCCCGGGCTGCCGTTTCATCCAATTTTTCCAGTGTATCTGCTTTAAACTGGTCCATCCAGGTCATCATGGATTCCCCGGCCAGATCAAGTTCTTTGACAAGATCCTTTGCCACAGTAATTTCCCTTTCATAACCATCCTTTTTCAGGCTGTCAAGCTGGGTGGTCCTGGCTTTTACGGCTTCCGACAATTCCATTAACTCTCCCATTCTCAGCATAATGCTGTCATGAATGGCCATTACCTCATCTGCACCGGTCACTCCGTACGCGTGGTGATGCGTATGGTCCTGCTGATTGCCGGAGGTTTCTTTCGACGGCTTAGTATCACAGGCAGAAAATAAAAGAATCGTCACGCTGTATAGGCAAAAAGACTTTAGTGCTTTCATTTTTTAGGGGCAGTTTTAATTTTTTTATTCAGTGAGTTAATCCATTTGGCAATTTTCAACGCATCGGCTTTCGGCACATGCTTCATAGGCGTCATGGGAGGGTATCCAGGCCAGTTGGCAGGCTTCGGATTATAAATAAGATCCACCATCTGCTCATCTTCATAATTCTTGCCTGCCACCTCGATGTATGCCGGTCCTACTAGCTTGGCGTCAACTTTATGACAAGCAAAGCAGGTATGCGCTTTTAAAAGCTTTTCTATATCTTCCGGAATGTGCACAGATGCCTTTTCCTGGGCTATTGCACCCAAAGTCGCTAAGAGCAAGAAAGCGACGAGAGAAAATTCTTTTTTTATCAGTTTCATCGGTAACTTTTTCGATTTTATAAAAGGAAAGCCGGATTTTACAGGCATGACCTTCCTCTGAGCCTGCTGCATAAACATATATACAGCAGGCCCGGGGAGGTAATTACTTCCCATGACTAACTATAAGCCGATTTTCAAATGTATGAACGGCATGATATATGCT
>CAZAVR010000184.1:0-7513 GCA_964488435.1 uncultured Cytophagales bacterium
TAAACGCTCCGCCAATTCTTTGAACAAAGCAAAATCTTTGTCGCTTTGAGTTTCTATGGTTATGCTGTGTGCCATGTGTTCTTTTATACTGGTTCCTCGTTAATAACATGAAAGCCATTTTTAAAATTCCCGACGTTCCGGGACCTTAATTTATCTAATTATTGCTCAGCCTTTGTTTACGTCTTCACGCCTCTTTAATAAGGTAATTAACTGACAATAAATAGTTCTGCATTTTCACAAAAACCACAAAAGTTCCCGGGTTAACCGTCAAGCAATCCGCCCCGAAATCATGAATTTTGGATACTGATGAAAGGCTTATCTAAGTTAAGATACAAAATAATTATGAGAATACCAAAATTTGAGGGGAAAGGTGAAGACTGCTCCGGAGGAGTAGTCGAAATTTGTTGGAGGCCTTTAGAGGTATAGGGCAGCATTTGGAGCAGGTTGGTTAGTGAGGCTACTACATTGACCTACTCTTTTATCATTTGAAGTGACCTCATATATGGTTATTGAGCTCAAGACTGGGAAATTTGTTCCCGAATATGCCGGCAAGCTTAACTTTTACTTGTCCGTAGTTGACGATATGATTAAAACAAGTGATGACCAGCCTTCAATCGGCTTGTTAATCTGCCGCGACAAAGACAGGGTCGTTGCAGAATATGCATTAAAAGATATCAACAAGCCTATCGGTGTTTCTGAATATAGAATAACAGATTCGATACCTAGCGATTTGAAAGGGCAATTACCTACTATCGAGGAGTTAGAAAAGGAACTTAGAGGCGAATAGGCTGGTGCACAGTACAATGTTTACCATGCTCAATTTGTGCAACGGCCGTTGCACAAATTGAGATAATGCCCGCTAATTCATACAGCGGTCTTGGATTTGTCAACACTCACCCAGCTTCCGGATCCCTACATTTCCAAAGAGCTGCACGAAACGATAAGCAATATCCTACGAAAGGCGGCAGTCAAAGAGTTGAAAATACCCCTATTGCTCGAACATAAAAACAAACCCGAGAAGTTTACGCCGGTTCAGTTGGGAAGCTACCTCCTTTCCGCGCATCTCAAGCAAATTGCGCAAGACAATAAGCTATCCCCAATTATCCCAATTCTGTTATATCATGGAACAGAACGATGGCAGTACCGTACATTAGTCACCCTTTATAAGAACCCTGACAAGGAACTGCGGCCCTTTATCCCTGATTACGATTATATCTACCACGATCTAAGAAAGATCCCCGATGGAGACATTGAGAAGTTAGAGAATAAATTCCTTCAGGCGTCGCTCCTTGCGTTGAAATACAGCCATTTAAGGAAGCAATTGGTAAATTGGATTCCAACAATACTGGCGCTGGCAATGGATACACCGCGGAACTTGCAGAGTAACCTTGCGGTCCGCCGCCCACAGCGGTGGTTTATACCTTTGGTGTAAGCGGTTTGAAAGAAGATGGAATTATTAGAATCTTGGAAGATGTAACTGTAAACATAAAAGACACTGTTATGAAGGCAGACGCCAAGTCCACGCTTGATATTTTTGTAGAGAAAGGAAAGAAGATCGGATTGGAAGAGGGCCGTATAGAGGGCGACCAGCAAAAAAACCGAAAAAATCGTCCGTAACCTTGTGAAATCATCGGCGCTTTCCAATGATCAGATTGCCTCTGCAGCGGAGGTCCCTGTGGAATACGTCGCCCGTATTCGCGAGGAGAATGTGAATACGAAATAGTTATTTCCCTTCGAAGGGCTTTAGGATGCCGGACTAGGGTGCTCTCCAAAAAGTAAAGTGTATAGTTAAAGATACGAAATAATTCTGAGATTTGCACTTTACCACTTTCTCTCTTTATCCCTTAGGCTTTGAAAGTCTTAAGGATCACAAAGGTACTTTTCAACAAAAATCATTATATTTGTATTGCAGTTGAGAGATCTGACTTTTATTCAGGTCGCGAGAACGTGGTTTCTCCTTGGCTGCCTTTTTTATGCACTTACTTTACCTAGACGAATCGGGAAGTGCCGGAGATGCCGGTCAAAAGTACTTTGTACTGGCTGGTATATCATTATTTGAACGCCAGGGCTATTGGATTGCTAATGAACTTGACAAGATAGCTGAAGGCATAAATCCCGCCGACCCGACCCCCATAGAGCTTCACGGAAGTCCTATCTTTGGTGGTAAAAAGGCGTGGAGAAAATACCCCAAAGAACAGAGATATAATTTAATATCGGATGCGCTCCGTGTCCTTGCATCTTCCCATATTTCCAACAGGGTGTTCGCCTGTGTAGTTCATAAAGAGAAAATATCCCCGGACGATCCGGTTGAGTACACCTTTGAGCAAGTGGCCAGCCGATTTGACCGCTACCTCCAACGCCTGCACAATGGTGGCGATTCTCAAAGAGGTGTGATGATCTTCGATAAATCGACTTATGAAACAGCTATTCAAGGTCTGGCCAAGGATTTCAGGACTATAGGTCACACATGGGGCGTATTGAGAAACCTTGCCGAAGTTCCCTTTACCTATCTCTTGATTACAGTTTCAATTTTTAACCTCTGCAGGCAAGTCAATAATTTTCACTTTTCCAACATCTTCATGGTTCCGGATTTCCTCATTGGCCAGACTTAAAATTACATCACCTTCCTTGATTTCCCCCGTAATCTCTGTTTTTTCTTCTCCTTTACGGCCTATCTTCACCGGAACCCAGACCGCCCGGTTGTCCACCAGTTTAATCAGGAAAAGACCTTCCGGAGAATTCAAAACCGACTTTGACGGAACCGCAAACATTTCTTCATTCTCGCTCAGCCTGATCAATACCTCCGCAACCATGCCCGGCATCAGTCGTTTATCTGCATTTACTATGTCCATTTCTGCCCTCTGTGACCGCAAACGATCATCCAATGCGCCTGAAAGCCGGCTTACATTTGCTTTGAAAACCTGACCGGGATAAGACTTAACAGTAAACTCTACCTCGCTTTGCTTACGGAGATGTCTGACGTATCCTTCGGGAACACTTACCACCAGCCGCAGTTTCTGCTGCTCTACCAAAGTGAACATGGGTTGCTCCGAACCCTTTCCGGAAGGACCCACATAAGCTCCTCTGCTTACATTCCTGGCTGTAATGACTCCTCCAAAAGGCGCTCTGATTTCCAGGTAATTGCGATTATCGCCGATCTCCCGAAAGGCTGCTTTGGCCGACTCCAGCTGCGCCTGGTCAGAATTTTGCTTTGCCAGGGCCATATCCAGCTCGTTTTGAGAAACGGTTCCCGGTGTCTTACTGGTCTCCAGAAGACGATCGTAAGTAGCTTTGCTGGAAAGATATACGGCCTCCTGAGATTTCCATCTGGATTCAGCTCCGGAAAGCTGTGCATTCAGCTCAGGGGCTTCCATGCGCGCAAGCAGTTGCCCCGCCCTGACTTCAGTGCCGAGATCTGCATATAACTCCTTCACAAAACTGCTCACTTTGGCATAAAGGTCGACGTTTTGAAAGGCGGTAAGCTCACCGGGAATCCTCAAGGTAGAAGAAAGCCCTCCTTTTTTGAGCACGAATGCTTCCCTTACATGCTCCTCCTTTACCTTTTGGTCGCCTGCTGCTTCACTTTCTTTCTCCTTTCCGCAGCTTTGGAGCACGACGGACAGACATACGAACGGCACGTATAGAAAGAGGATACTTCTGATTACTCTCATAAAAATACTTTCTGCGATGAGTACTGATTCTGGCTAATAATTAATCACTTTACATAATATTTGCTTTCCTGGTCTTCCGGATCCAATGAAACACTCTGCGTATCTGCTTTGCCCATCACCCAGGCAAAAACAAGGGGCAGGACAAACAACGCTGCAAAGGTAGAGGCAATAAGCCCGCCTATCACAGCCCTTCCGAGGGGTGATGTCTGCTCTCCCGCATCTCCGATACCACTGGCCATAGGGATCATGCCGGCAACCATGGCCAGCGCAGTCATGAGAATGGGCCGAAGCCGTATGGAAGCTGCTTTATAAGCCGCCTCGGACGCATTGCCGCTTTGTTTCCTGAATTCTTCGGCCTGCGTGATCAACAGGATGGCGTTGGATATGGATACGCCTACAGACATGATGATGCCCATATAGGACTGTAAATTCAGGGTGGATCCCGTGATCAAAAGCAATCCGAGCGATCCCAGAATCACAGCCGGAACCGTTGTCAATACGATCGCAGAGACTTTAAACGACTGAAAATTGGCTGCAAGCATGAGAAAAATCACCACAATCGCCACCATTAGTCCGTCTTCAAGGCTGTCCAGGGTGTCGGTAAGCGTCCGGCTAAGTCCGATCATCTCAACCGTCAGGCCTCTGGGTAATTCACCCAACGAAGCGATGGCCTCGCTTACATCGTTCTTGGCAGTACCTAAATCTATGGAGTTGAGATTGGCCGTGACAGTGAGGACAGGTAAAGCACCGAGATTATTGTTTTCACCATAGGTAGTGTCGTAGCTGATGGCGGCGACATCCTGAAGAACAGGCCTGTCCGCATTCTTTAAGATGGGTATTTCCCCGAGATCATTCAGGCTGTTCATTTTATTCTCAGGCACCATTACCTGCACGGCGTAGCTTACGCCTCCTTTCTCATCCACCCATACGTTTTTATCCGTATAGCGCGAAGAAGAAGTAGAAGCTACCAGAGATCTCGATATTTCACTCAAGTCTACACCGAGCTGAGCGGCTCTTACCCGGTCTATTTCTATTTTAACAGCGGGATACTTGTTAGACTGCCCCAGCTGAACATCACGCAGATAGTCTATCTGTTTCAGCTTACCGATTATTTTATACGCATATTCTTCATTTATCTTCTTATTTCTTCCTACCAGGCGCACTTCTACAGGCGTCGGTGAACCCTGGCTGAGTACTTTGTCTGTCAGCTCGATGGGCTCGAACGAAAGAGAGACATCAGGCTGATTCTCGGCTATCTTTCGCCTTATTTTCTCCTTAAATTCATCCATATCCACCCGGAATCCTTTTTTAAACGCCAGCTGAATGACCGCTTCATGAGGTCCTGACATCCACAGATAAATCGGGCTGATAGAAAATAAACCCGGGTGTTGCCCTACATAAGTTGAGGTCACTTCTATATTCTCACTACCGGCCAGATCCTTGATGGTCTGGATCACTTTCAGGGTTTTTTGTTCTGTCCTTTCGATACGTGTTCCTTCTTCGGCTCTCAACCGCAACTGGAACTGACTACCGTTTATTTTAGGAAGTACATCTTTTCCTATATTTACAAACAAAAGCCCGGCCAGTGAGGTAGTAATTACCAGATACAAAGCCACCACTATCCTTCTATGGGGAATCATCCGGTTGATGAAACGTAGAAAGCGCATCCTGAGACGTTCAAATCGCCCTTTTACGGGGATCGGAGTGATTTCGCCTGTTCCAGAGGAATCGTCTTCCCTGTTGGTGTGCCCCTTCTTATGGGATTTCATGATCCAGTTGGCCATCACCGGCACAAAGGTCTGTGACAGAAAGTAGGATACCACCATGCTGAATCCGATCGCCAGGGCAAGCGGCAGGAACAATGACCCTGGAATGCCTCCCATGGTAAATGCCGGAGCAAAAACAGCCAGGATACAGAATAGGATCAATAGCTTCGGAAAAGCTATTTCCTTACAGGCATCCCAGATGGCCAGGGCTTTGGGCTTGCCCATATCCAGGTGCTGGTGTATATTTTCGATGGTTACGGTACTTTCATCCACCAGAATCCCAATAGCCAGGGCAAGTCCGCTAAGGGTCATAATATTGATCGTCTGCCCGAAGAGATCCAGAAACAAGACCCCCGAAATAATGGAGGTGGGAATGGTAAGGATAACAATGAGGGCGCCTCTCAAATCCCCCAGGAAAATCAATACCATAAGTCCTGTAAGAATCGCTCCGATAATTCCCTCTTCCATCAAACCCTTAACGGCATTCATCACATAAGTGGACTGGTCAAACTCAAAGCTGAGATTCACGTCCTCGGGTAAACTGCTTTGTATTTTGGGTATATGCCCCTTCAATTTCTGGACCACTTCCCAGGTGGATGCATCAGCACTTTTAGCCACACTCAGGTAAACAGAGCGCCTGCCGTTCACCAGTCCATAACCCATGGTGACATCAGCTCCGTCTTCAATCGTGGCTACGTCACGCAGATACAAATTCTGCACCCCTCCTTTGAAAAGAGGTATATTTTCGAAATCCTTCACCGAACGAATGAGGGTGTTCGTAGGGGTGATATAATTTTTGTCTCCGATGCGGATATTACCTGAGGGCGTGGTCTGGTTGTTCAGCTTAATCGCCTCCACAAGCTGGTCAGGCGTAAGGTGATGGGCCCTCAACAATTCAGGGTCGGCTTTAACGACAACTGTCCTGATGTTTCCCCCGAAAGGCGGGGCAGAAACTAGTCCGGGAACAGCTGTAAACGAGGACCTTACATAAACGTTGGCCAGATCCAGCAGTTCATTATTAGAACGTGTATCACTGGTGAGTACCAATTGTCCTACCGGTAGTGTAGATGCGTCAAACCTGATAATAAAGGGGGGATTTGAACCCAGAGGAAAATTACCTTGTACCCGGTTGGTGAACGCACTCAGCTCTGCAGACGCCTGCGCCATGTTCGTTTTGGGATAAAAGGTTATTTTCATCAGGGTAAGCCCCTGAATGTTCTTGGTTTCGATGGTCTTGATACCGTTTACGAAGAGCAGAATATTCACATAGGCTTTACCAAAAAACGTTTCCATCTGGGTCGGGGTATATCCGCCGAAGGGATGGGCTATATACATAACCGGAAGATCCAGATTCGGAAAAATGTCGATCTTTATTTGTTTGACGGCCTTGACTCCAAAAAAAAGAAGGCCTGCCACCATAACCATGATGGTAACAGGCTTACGTAATGCAAAACGAATTAACTCCATTCCAGATGATATCTTAACTTTTTACAAAGAATGTCCTGTTCATTATCGGTATGGTTTACGTGCTAACCCGAGGGTCAGTTCAGGTCTGCTTTCTCTCACCAGCCCTCTTCAAAAACGGTGTAATCCCCCGCTGCGGCGGCTCTGAGTAGCAATGCCTGCCAAACGTTTCCGGCAGCAATCGCATAGTCCGTCTCAGCCCGAACCAACGCATACATAGACTGGTTTACCTCTACAAGCGTGGTCAATCCGTTCTTGTACTGGGCGGATTTCTGACGATAGGCTGCCGAAGCGGCTTCAGTCTGCTGCGGAGCCTCCTTATACACATCCAGTGCATTGATTATTTTGGTATTGGCCAGATCCATCTGCAGGGTCAGCTGCTGATGCGCCATATCCCGTTCTTCCTGAAGACCCTTACTGATCAGCGCCTGAGATCTTACCTGCTGACTGTAACGCAAAGGCTGGGTAAAATTCCAGGTAGCACCTATTCCTAACAGGTAGTTGCTACGGGCCGGCGTCAACCCATCCAGAAAGTTATGGGTGTAAGCAGTCTGATCAACGGCGTAGTTACTTCTGAATCCTGAACCGCGGGTCTGGAATATCCCTACGAGA
>CAZAVR010000185.1:0-7496 GCA_964488435.1 uncultured Cytophagales bacterium
ACTGAGGCAGAGCTCTCCCAGTGTATGAAAGAGGTAGGTAGAGATCAGGAAGACCGAAGATGCTTTGACGCCGGTGAGCGCTACGCCTGCACCCAGCACCATGATATAGTACCCCAGTGCCAGCAAAAACAGACCTGCAGCAAATTTCACCAAGGCCGGAGGGTTGAGGTTTTTCTTCTCGAGAAACACCCAAAAGCCACCCACGAGCGATGCAAAAATCAGAATGAAAAGCGGGTTGAAGTTTTGAAACCAGCTGGAGGGCATATTGAAAGGCAGCTCGGAGTGGCGGTCTTGCAGCGAAGAGCCCTGCTGTTCAAAACCTGCCCAGAACAACACCGCTCCCCGGAAAAGAACAGACAGGATACCGACCCGCTTCACCTCGTCGCGCTGCAGGCCGCTGGCAAAAATTAAATTAAGGAAATAGGTAATAACGATGGCTATGGCAATGATACCCATGGAGGTCGCTACGGCCTGCTTGCTGTTCCAGGAGAAATGCCCTGAAAAATGCATAAACAATATGAAGAGCGACAGTACACCTAACAGCACCCATGTCAGGGGCCGGGTATTAGAATCGTGTTGCGCGGAGGTGTCCGTTTTGGCTTTTGGATAAAGCCCTTTGTCTCCGAGGTAAGTAGCCGCGAGGTAACGGTAGGCAAGCAGGCCCAGGAACATCGCAATGGCGGCTGCGCCGAATCCGTAGTGCCAGCCTACTTTCTGTCCCAGCAGGCCGACCAAAAGAATCCCAAAAAATGATCCCGCATTGATTCCAATATAGAAAATAGAAAAAGCGGCGTCTCTCCGTGCGCCACCTTCCGGATAGAGTTCACTTACGATGGAGCTGATATTGGGTTTTAAGAGGCCTGTGCCTATGGCAACCAAAGCCAGCCCTGAAAAGAAAACCAATTCACTGGCAGGAAATGCCAGTACAATATGACCCAGCATGATCGTGATTCCCCCGAACCATATCGCTTTTCTCTGGCCGAGGTAATTGTCGGCGAGCCATCCGCCGGGTAGTGAGAGCAGGTATACGGAGAAAGTGTACATTCCGTAAATGGCCCCTCCTTCACCCTCACTCAACCCCATTCCTCCTTTTGTTTTATCCAGCAGAAACAAAAGGAGAATGGCCCTCATGCCGTAGTAACTGAACCGTTCCCACATTTCTACAAAAGCAAGAACGAAAAGCCCTTTCGGGTGTTTTTGAGATATCGTGGTGTTCATAAGGGAGAAAGGGTGTAGTGAATAAAGAGACTTTTGATTGAAAATGGTAAAATGATCATAGTGAATAATTTGTTGATGATGATGAAATGATTTGCAAACATGAATTTACAAATGAAAAAAATAACACTCCATCCGGGAATTGATAAAAAATATTAATATAAACAGATGAAATGTGCGGCAATATAGGAAGTTTGGGAAAGAATCATTTCATACAAAAAATTTTTAAGCGGGGAATGGGGGGATTGTATTCCTGCAATGTCATAGACAAAAACAAGAAAACTATGAACAAGCATTTTATCTGTCTCGCTTCACTCACTCTGATTTTATCATCTCATATACTCCGGGCACAGGAGATCGAGACCATCTTTAAAACAGGAGGCAGGACGCACTCCGGGGCTTATGCGGCTATATCCAATAAGCTTACGACCATAGGCGGGCAGTTTGCCAACATGCCGGAAATTTATGGCGGGTGGTTTATAAACAAGAAATTTCTTCTGGGACTGGAGGGTGCTGCCACTACCAATTACATTCCTGTACCGGCGCAGTATTCTGAGTCGCAGCGGGGAAGAATGAGTTATCAGTATGTGCAATTCGGATTGATGACGGAGTATGTCGTAGCGTCTTCTAAGAAGGTACATGTTAATTTTAACCTGGTGACGGGGTCGGGTCTGACGCTTCAGTATAACCGGAGCCGCTTTTTCGACGATTATTTTGACGACATCGATTTTTCCGGTAATCCCAATTTCTTCTTTTTGATGGAACCCGGCGTTCAGGCGGAATTTAATCTGCTGAAGTGGATGCGTTTCAGCCCGGGGATCTCTTACAGAAAGACCTTCGGCAGCGGAGCTCCCGGTTTATCAGACAAAGATCTCAGCAACGTATCCTATAACTTCACACTGAAATTCGGGAAGTTCTAAGACATACTATAAAGCAAAGCCAGAAAAATAAGCGCCATGGAGCCTTCCGTTCAGGAGAGGTCCCATGGCTTTCGTTTTTGTACGAAACCGGGAATATGGTGTTGGAAGCAGATAATGGCTTGTAATTCTGACAATTTACTTTCACTTTTGTACCCTTGTAAGAAATTGTTTTGAAGAGGTGGAAAAGTCCCGGTTGAAAAAGACGTTTAGTGGGTTCTTTGCTGTTCTGATGTTGCTCGTAGCCATCGGAGGGAAGCTGAGTACGCATGGCCATGCGTCGGCCGAACCGACAGCCCGTCACCTTCCGAAGGAGCACCAGAAGGAGACGGAGAATCAGACGTTCGTTAGCGAGCTTTCCCTGACTGCCGTCACGATTTCTGCCACGTCTTTCGATTTCTCTCAACCTTTTGTCTTCCTTCCGTCTGCGGTTTGGAGTTTTGTCGAAAAGGGAATACTCCTTTCCACGAATTTCGACAAGCCTTATCATCTGTTATCGTACTTCAGCAAAATCTTTGGCAATCAAATTGCCATAAATGCTCCTTAGTTCGTGTCATCCTGAGCCTGCCTCATGTCATCCTGAGCTTGTCGAAGGACCAACGTCGACCTCATCCTGAGCTTGTCGCTCGTGTCATCCTGAGCCTGTCGCTCGTGTCATCCTGAGCTCGTCGCTCGTGTCATCCTGAGCCTGTCGCTCGTGTCATCCTGAGCCTGTCGCTCGTGTCATCCTGAGCTTGTCGCTCGTGTCATCCTGAGCTTGTCGAAGGACCAACCCGAACCTGTGAATAATTTTCTAATCCATTAATATCAAATCAGTAATGAAAAATAAAAGTGGCGTAATTATATTTTCCGCCGTATTGGCATTGATATGCATTTATTATCTGTCCTTTACGTTTGTGGCGAATAAGTACCGGAAAGATGCCGAATCTTTCGCAAGCAACGCAAAAGGGCAAATAGACTACAGCAAGAAACAGCGGTTTATCGACTCTTTGTGGCGTACCGAAGTTTACCTGGGTCAAACCCTGCAGGAAGTGATGGAACGCGAGCTGGGTCTCGGTCTTGATCTTCAGGGCGGGATGCAGGTGGTATTGGAGGTTTCTCCAAGAGATGTAGTGGCCGGAATGGCGGGTGGAAATGCGAGAAGCTCTGATTTCCAGAAAGCGCTCAAGAAAGCGGCGGAAGACCAAAAGTCCAGCCAGAGTTCATTCGTAAATCTTTTTGTAAAGGCTTACAAGGGCATCTCGCCCAATACCAGTCTGGCGAGTCTGTTTGCCAATAGCGCAAACAAAGACAAGGTCAATAGCAACTCTTCGGATAGTGAAATCATTCAGCTTCTGGAAACGGAGGTGAATGGCGCCGTCGACCGGGCCTATAAAATTATCCAGGCGCGGGTAGATAAATTCGGGGTAACGAATCCGAATATTCAGAGATTACCCAATTCAAATCGAATCATGGTTGAATTGCCTGGGGTTGATAATCCGGAGCGTGTGCGTAAACTGCTTTCTGGTTCCGCAAAACTTGAGTTCACTGCGGTTTATACTTTGAACGAGGTAGCGCCGGCTTTAGACCAGTTGGCATCCTATATGGCCGCTGAGGCCAAACTCAACACACCTGTTGCATCAGCAGCGGTTAAAGCGGATACTACAAAGAAGAAGTCGGGTAGTCTTGAAGACCAGCTGGCCATGAAGGGTGATAGCGCAGCGGCTGATTCCAGCGCCATGGCAGCGCAGTCTGCAGCGTTGACCAATCTTTTTATCCCTACTCCTCAGGGTCTTGCTGTATATATAAAGGATACTGCCAGGGCATCTGAACTGCTGGCACGTCATGAGGTAAGAGCCATGTTCCCGTCGGATCTGGTGTTTATGTGGGATCGCAAAGAGACGCCGGCTAACAATGGCCAGGCGTTGTTGTCATTGCATTTTATCAAGAAGCCGAATGGCCAGGCGCCATTGGAAGGTGATGTTATCGTTGATGCAAATAGTGACTACGACGACAGAAACCGTCCGGAAGTGACCATGCGTATGAATGGTGAAGGCGCGAGGAAGTGGAAAAACCTGACAGCTGAAAACATAAATCGTCCTGTAGCGATTATTCTTGACGGACAGGTATACACTGCACCCAACGTGAATGGAGAGATTCCTAACGGGGTATCGAGCATATCAGGAAACTTCACGGTGGAAGAGACCAAAGATATGGCTAACGTACTGAAGGCGGGTAAACTTCCGGCTCCCACGTACATAGTAGAGGAAGCCGTTGTGGGTTCTACGCTGGGTGACGAGGCTATCCAGTCGGGGATCTGGTCTTCGGTGGTCGGTCTTATTCTCGTACTGGCCTTCATGATTACTTATTACAGTAAGGCGGGATGGATTGCTAACCTGGCTTTGATCATCAACCTTTTCTTCCTGATGGGAATAATGGCCTCACTTGGCTCTGTTCTTACGCTTTCAGGAATTGCGGGTATCGTGCTTACCATCGGTATGTCTGTGGATGCGAACGTATTGATTTATGAAGGTATCAAAGCTGAGCTGGAGGACGGGAAACCGTTCCGTCAGGCGGTTGCGGATGGTTTTAAAGGTGCATTGACAGCCATTGTCGATTCGAATATCACTACCTTGCTCACAGGTTTTATCCTGTTTATATTCGGATCCGGTCTGATTCTCGGGTTTGCAACCACCTTGATTATCGGTTTGATCACTTCCTTGTTCACCGCCATATTTATCAGCAAGCTTTTGCTTGACTACCAGGTAGAGAAAGGCAACACGCTTAAGTTCTATACGAATCTGACAAAAGGATGGTTCAGGGATACTCATTTTGATTTTGTCTCTCAAAGGAACCGTTTCTACAAGGTGTCCGCTGTAGTTATAGCGATTGGTATAGGCTCGATTATTTTTAAAGGCTTCAGCCTTGGGATTGATTTCAATGGCGGCCGTGCTTATGTCGTCAGATTTGAGAAAACTGTAGACGCTGAAGAGGTACGCAGTACTTTGTCAACTTCGCTTGGAAAAGATGCTTCGCTTGAAGTAAAAACGTACGGCGGGTTCGATCAGGTGAAGGTCACGACAGATTACCTGGTAGAGGAGAATACGCCCGAAGCGGATAAAATGGCTTCGGATAAAGTAAGCGAGGCAATGGCCAAGGTCCCCGGAAATAAAGGAACTGTAGTCAGTTCTTCGAAAGTAGGGCCTACTGTTGCGTATGATATGATGATCAATGCCATTTGGGCTGTATTCCTGGCACTTTTGGTCAATTTCCTTTACATTTTCTTCCGTTTCCGGAACCTTGCTTTTGGCTACGCAGCGATCATATCCCTGGCGCATGATGTTTTTGTGTTGCTGGCTGTCTTCTCTTTATTCCATGGCTGGCTTCCTTTTTCATTGGATATCGACCAGGCGTTTATCGGTTCGGTACTTACCATTATGGGTTATTCAATGAATGATACCATTGTGATTTTTGACAGGATCCGGAATTATCTGAAAGATCCTAAATCAAGGAATGAGAGTATTCCGACAATTATCAATAACGCCTTGAACAAAACTCTGAGCCGTACTGCCGTAACGGGGATCACGACAATCCTGGTACTGGTTATTCTGATGATTTTCGGAGGCGCCGTTCTGCGTGGATTTACGTTCTCTATGTTGATAGGAGTTATCGTCGGTACTTATTCTTCACTGTTCATTGCAGCACCTATCGTGGTGGATGCCTTACAGAGAAGCAATAAGAAAAAGCCGCTGGACACAGAGGCCGTGCCTACTGAGGTAGCAGTAGCGGGTGCATCTGCCAAAAAGAAAAAGTAAGAGAGCCCGATAATAGTGTTGCTATATAAAAAGTAAAGGCGCCGGAATTTTCCCGCGCCTTTACTTTTTTATGGACACTGTAACAGTAGCCGGCTTTCTCCAACCGGATGGGTGCACGATCAGGCTACAATGTTTGTCAGCACGCCGATCGGCTCAATGGTGATGTGAATCCTGTCTCCGGATTGTAAAGTGAACGAAGTATCAGGGATAATGCCCGTACCCGTCATGAGGTACACACCCACAGGAAATTCCATTTCTCTGAAAAGGAATTCCAGAAGCTCATTATGAGTACGTTTCATCTGGGACAAGGTTATTTCTCCGGAAAAAACTTCATCACCTTTTCTGATAATGGCGATTTCAATCTTTGTTTCCGGTGAAAGTGGTTGCTCAGGGACATAGAGACAAGGTCCGATTGCGGCGGAGCCTTTGTACATTTTGGCTTGAGGAAGATAAAGTGGGTTTTCCCCTTCAATGCTTCTGGAACTCATGTCATTTCCGATCGTGTAGCCTGCAAGCTTTCCGGTTCGGGTAGCATACAATGTCAGCTCTGGCTCGGGAACGTCCCAGCCCGAATCTTTCCGGATTCTCACCTCATCATGATCACCTACGGTACGCCAGGCTACAGACTTAAAGAATATCTCCGGACGTTCAGCTTCATACACTTTATCGTAGAATGTACTTCCGCCCGACTTTTCAGATTCTTCCATCCTTGCCGTACGGCTTCGGTAATAAGTAACCCCCGCGGCCCAGACTTCCTGTGAGCCTATAGGTGTTAGTATATCCGGCATCGGCGATGCATCTGTAAAAGGAATGGGGTCGAGTACGGCGGTTTGTTCCGAAAGCCATTGGTAGAGGTCGTCGCGATCTACCACTTCATCCCAATCCGTTTCATGAAGACGAAAAAATTGTTCATCACTTTCGAGTAGAATGCCATGAATTGTACGGTAAAGCCTCATTTTAATATAAGTTTAGGTATACATGTAAGCATTAACCGAATAAATCGGTCGTAAGATACCGGTCTCCACGATCGCATGCGATAAAAACGATAACGCCTTCATCCAGTTCCGAAGCAACTTTTAGCGCTGCCCAGGCAGCTCCGCCTGTGCTCATTCCCGCAAAAACACCTTCCTCGCGTGCCAGTCGCCGTGTCATGGCCACTGAGTTTCGGGCAGAAACCTCTATGACTTCATCCACGCGCGATGCATCGAAGATTTTGGGTAGGTACTCCACCGGCCATTTCCGGATGCCGGGGATATTAGATTCGTCGTCAGGCTGACATCCGACGATTTTCACACCGGAATTTTGTTCTTTCAAAAAGCGGGAGTTGCCCATAATGGTGCCGGTGGTACCCATAGCCGAAACAAAATGGGTGATGGTGCCCTGGGTATCCCTCCAGATTTCCGGCGCGGTTGTCTTGTAGTGGGCACGCCAGTTGTCATTGTTTTCAAACTGGTTCATAAGAAAGTATCCTCCCGAGGCAGCCTTTTCTGTGGCCATATCCCGGGCGGACTCCATTGTTTCCGCAAGCGTGACTTTTGCCCCGTATGCCTCCATAGTAAGGATACGTTCC
>CAZAVR010000186.1:0-7495 GCA_964488435.1 uncultured Cytophagales bacterium
TACGGTCTCGAATGGAACGTAAAAAGGGTGTTATCTAAGGCTAACTACCACCTTCAAACTAATGCTGTAAAAGAATACATCATTCCCAAAGCTGGATACTCGCAAGCTAAAGAGTGGGTTCTTTACGCCGATGAAGCTGACCTGCTTAATTTAGTTGTGTTCCGCTGTACCGCAAAACAATGGAGAGACGCCAACGCCCAGCGCTACCTCAATGGCGAAAATCTTAGGGATGTCGCAAGCATAAACGACTTGACAATACTTTCTAACCTAGAAAGCCTAAATTCTATTCTGATAAAAAACGGGTTAGATCGTCGTGAGCGTTTTAAAATCCTAAATGAAACTTGTCACGATCAAAGAAGAACCTTAGAAAAGCTAGATGTTATGAAGACTCTGAAAAGAGAGAATGAATCTACTTTTGTTGATTACAAGGAACAGAGCCGACTATCTGAATTTAACAAAAGTCTTAAAAAAGCAATCAACTACAATTCGAAAGAGAAATAGTTGGCATAGTTCGCCCGTCAGAAAATATATAAATAAAGTTGCACTGGAATGGAGGAGATAGCGATGGGATACTTGATATCTTACCTGTAAGAAGAATGAAGGCGAATAGGCACAAGTATTTATTTTCCAAGATTTTATATTAAACTAATATTTATTTGTATATTAGTTTAATGAAAAAATGGGGAGATTTACATGGCGAAGAAAAAGCCCTCATTGGAGCGGCTTTTTTAATTGTTGCGTATTTTGCTCTTAACTTCTTAGATGCAGCTCTTCAATATTACTACCCAGAGATAAGGGTTTACAAGTCTGGATGGAAGAATCCTTTATGATATAGGTTGGATTTACACCTTGAACGAAAGGGAATCGTTTCTCCAAGTTTTAATTCATTTTCTTATATTTGCACCACGCGCTAGAATAGCGTTAAGAATTTGGTATTGCCCCCTACTGAGACTCCGAATTACCACGAAAGAAGTCCAATGCAGTCGGGATGTGATACGCCAACATGGCGTAGCTGCGTCTTTTGTATTGGATGGGCCGTGGTAAGCCCGGAGCGTCATTAGATAGGTTACGCCGATCTTTTTCTCCAAACCTCCAAATTACCACAAACAATGTTTCTTTCCAGAAAGGCTCCTGCATGGCTTTGCCTCTTTGCAGCTCTCATCATGTCATCCTGTTCAAATAGATATGCGCAGGTGTTTCACACCCGCCCAATAAGCACCGATGTCTATGTCGAAGACGAACAGTATCACTTCAAAAATGAAGACATTGAAATTGTGTATGACTTCTGGTCTCAGGGTGGCGAACTTTCATTCACCATACACAATAGAGGAAAGAACCCCGTCTACATAGACTGGTTCAAGTCCTCCTTTATGTTTAACGGCAAATCTCTTAGGTATTATGACGACGCAGAGATAAATGTATATGCCGGATCATCAAGAAGTCGAGGAGCCGCGTACGGAGCAAGCAGGAACTACGGTAGAGAAAGCGAAGCGGCAGCCGTTTCAGCGTCCAGAACCATATCGTCAGGGGCATCAACCACGATCCGAAGCGAAAGGGTTACATTTATACCTCCAGGCGGATACATAACCAATAGAAGGCATTATATATTTAGAGGCTGGTTAATGGCTTACAAGAACAACTGGAAGGAATATGTTGTTGAGAATAGGTCTGTATACGAATTTAAGCCATCAAATCCAGAGGCGGACCTCGCATTTCAGAATTTCATCACATATTCTTCACGCGATGATTTCAGGGAAGAGGTGTATGTTAAAAACATGTTTACACTAGATAGAGTAAAGTTTATGCCATGGGCTGCCTTTATTAAAGGCCCTACGCCATACAAGTCGCGCGTATATGACTCTCCCTACAAAGACCATACTGACTTCTTCGTTGAAGGTATGACCAAAAAAAGCAAGATCATGGTGTCTCAGAAAAAAGGAGCGACAGAGTAAATCCTCACGTATATCATAACTAAACGAAAATACCTATGAAATTTAACTGGCTATGGCTGATACCACTTGGTTGGGTCGGCCTAATGGTAACTATAGTAATCATGTGGATCTCTAAATCTTCAATATGGGAAATTGTGGCGGTAGTCGCTCTTTCCGGATGGTATCTGGAATACCAAAGGAGACGTGAGAGGGAGGGGGAGTACTAGCCACTAAAAGATCGTAAAAAAAGGGGAGTGAAAGCTCCCCTTTAAATCTCACGCAATCGATACCGATTGACACACTAGTATTTAATTCTGCGCGAGATAGCCTGACCTAACCAATCCTTGAACAGTGTTGGCACAGAGGCTTCCCTCCAGTCCCCTGCCTAAGGTTCTCTTTTTCAATATTATTTCCTTCTGTACATCTACTGTTGTTGTGATAAACATACTGCTTAATCGAGTGGAATGAGGGTACACGCGCCATAATTATATGTTTGTTTGGTGAGCCGTAAACTTAAACTATTTACTTGAATAATACAATTATATTTTGAGCGATTTTATGTATACCGAACTGTATTTCACCGTATTACACCATAACCGTCTGCACAGACCATCGGACGCCCGACTGTAGCTTAAACAATATCAACATGGAGATTAAACCAAATTTTTCTACCGAAATGGATGTTTCTGAAATAGACAAGCTTGATACTAATATAAAAGACATAGTTTTGTTCCTGCGAGAAAATGGATTTGAAACATTTGAATCGTGCGAGGGAGGGGCTGGACATTGCTTTCCGGAACCTACAGTCAGGTTTCACGGGGACGAGTTCGAGGGAATAAGAGCAGCTTATGTATGCTTGTCAAATAAACTACCCATTCACGAGGTTCGAAGAGCATTTACCATTAACAGCAATGAGATACACACGCCATTTTGGGAGATAACCTTCAAACGGCATGACCGTTATTTCCACGTGTCTCTGGATGAGGAAACCGGAAAGTTTCAAAACTGACCAGACTCACCTGTAAAGTTATATATAGTTACCTTAATTTTTATCCTATATTTGGCTGGAAGATATAAAAACCCGCATCTGTCATCGAAACCGTAAGCCTCGTCCATGAGTGACCCTAAAATCGATTCATTAAAAGAAGCACTAAAATATTCTCCGGATAATGTACCCCTCCGCTTGCTCTTAGCCGACAGCCTGCTCGCCGCTCATAGATTGGAAGAAGCTGAGCTGGAGTATGCCGCGTTGCTTCGAACGGACAACAATCCGAATGCCAGGATCGGACTGGCCCGTGTTTTTTTTGAGAAAAACAACTATTCCGCTTCCATTGTCATAATGGAGGAAATATTTGAAAAACAGGGGGAAAGTCTTGAAATGCTGGTACTCTATACCAGGGCTTTGGTTAGGGAAAAAGACTTCCGGAAAGCGCAGGAAACCTACCAAAGGGTAATATCTCTTTCTCCAGGATACATTGATGAAGAACTTGACGGCCATTTTCGTGTCAGAGGACATCAGGAAATAGAAGAAGAAGAAACCGATCCGGCCCATTTTTCCCTTGAGAAACCAGACATTGATTTCGATGACGTTGGCGGTATGGAAAGCGTAAAGAGGGAAATCGAACTTAAGATTATCAAACCTCTTCAGCACCCCGACCTGTATAAAGCATACGGCAAAAAAGTTGGAGGGGGTATTCTTTTGTATGGCCCTCCGGGTTGCGGAAAAACCTTTATAGCCAAAGCCACTGCAGGACAGATAAAGGCCCGTTTCTTCAACATCAGCCTGAACGATATACTTGACATGTGGATCGGAAACAGTGAAAAAAACCTACATGAGGTTTTTGAGTTTGCGCGTCAACACACACCCTGCGTCGTTTTCATTGACGAAATGGATGCACTGGGCGCCAACAGAAATGACATGAAACAATCTGCCGGACGTCAGCTGATCAACCAGTTCCTTCTCGAGCTCGACGGCATTGCACATGATAATGAAGGGATCCTTATTCTGGGCGCGACAAATACACCGTGGCATTTGGATCCTGCTTTCAGGCGACCGGGGCGTTTCGACCGCATTATCTTCGTACCTCCTCCTGATGAAAAATCCAGGGAATCCATCTTACGCCTGAAGCTTAAAAACAAACCTGCGACTTCCATCGATTATGAGCGGATTGCCCAAAAGACAGAGAAATATTCCGGTGCCGATATAGATGCCCTCATAGACCGGGCCATTGAAACAAAGCTGGAAGAATCCTTCAGGGACGGAATACCCAGGCCCATTGATACGAAGGACCTTCTCTCAGCCGCTAAACTGCATAAGCCCAGTACACAGGAATGGTTTGCTACTGCCAAGAACTATGCACTTTTCGCCAATGATGCCGGCCTCTACGACGATGTCCTAACTTATCTTAAACTGAAGTAAGCCATGCATGACCAAAGACTGTTAAAAGTAGACATTCTGATTCAGCAGAAAAAGTATGGACAGGCTGAAAAGTTCCTGAAAGATATCATAAGCGAGGAACCTGATGATGTGTATGCACTTTATCTGATGGCAGAGGTAATCCTCCAGCAGAACAGATTCCCGGAGGCCGAAAATCTCATAGACCGAGCTATTGCGCTAAGTCCCGACAGCCCTTATCTCTACTATTTCAAGTCCAGGACAGCGCTGGCCCGTGAGGCGTATGAAGACGCACTGAAATGGGTGGACGAGGCAATAGCACTGGACCCCTCTGATGCAGACTACCTGGCCTGGAAGGGCAATCTTATGCTTATGGGTAAACGCTACCAGGAAGCGGTCGATTGGGCAGACCGCGCCTTGCAGTCAGACCCCCAAAATCTGTCAGGACTGAATGTGAGGAGCGCTGCACTTTTGAAGCTGAATCGCAAAGAGGAATCGTTTGCAACCCTCGATGGCGCATTAAGAGAAGACCCTGAAAACTCCTATACACATGCAAACTACGGCTGGGCACTTCTGGAAAAAGGAGACCGCGAAAAATCCCTGGATCATTTCAGGGAAGCATTGAAAAATGATCCCGGCAATTTATCGGCTCGATCAGGTATGGTCCAGGCCTTAAAAGCAGACTATCTCTTTTATCGCTGGTTTTTAAACTATTCCTTTTTCATGGCCAAACTGACCAAGGGTAGACAGTGGATGGTTATTATTGGATTTTATCTAATAAGTCAGACTGTAAAAGGAGTAATGAGAGAGCATAAAGAGCTTGAACCATTTTTGCTACCTGTACTTTGTGTGCTGGTACTGATAGCCATTTCTTCCTGGCTGATCACCCCCATCAGCAATGTTCTGCTGCGTTTCCACCCATATGGCCGCTTCCTGCTAAACAGAGAAGATCTCATCAGTTCCAATTGTATGCTGGCATGTATAGTACTAGGTGCGCTGCTTTTTATTTTGTCAATTGTCACCTCGGATTCCCAATTCATGATTGCATCTATACTCAGCCTCGTTATGATGGTACCCTTGTCTTCAATGTTCGATTACTCAACTTACCGTTTTGTATTGCCCGTCTATAACAGTGTGCTGGTACTTCTAGGCATCGGCTCCGTCGCCCTGTCTTTCACAACAGGGGCTATTATAAACGCACTGACCATCGCTTTCGGTATCGGAGTTGTTATCTACCTGTTTTTGGCAAATTACCTTCGGATCAGGGAAAACAATGTTTAACAATAAACCGCTCGCACGAATTCATATCCAACGCGGTATAAAATTATAAAACCACCCCTGCAATCAACCTAGCCCCGTCTGTACTCAAATCTCCATAAACACATTGAAAAATCGTTCATAAATCACTGAGAGAGGCTAAAGATCTTCTTCCTGTGATTTATCCCCCAATCCTTTAACGCGTAGATAATAGGTGTCAACGTTTCTGAATATGGTTCCGCTTTATAGCTGATTTTTACAGGGTAATCCGCTGTAATCACCCTTCTTATCAAACCATTTTGTTCCAGCTCTTTCAATTCCTTAGCCAATAATTTTGGTGTGATACCGGATACACTGTCCTGTATATCGGTAAATCGTTCGTTGCCAATGGAAATAGATATGATGATGGGCAATTTCCATTTTCCACTGATTACATCCAACGTATCCCTTACCGGCCGGATCGTCTCAATGCAGTTCAAATACAATTTCTCTTTAGCCATAGTACAGATATTTCACTTTCCTTTGGGAAATCCCTATACAAAGGAAAGTAAATACAGGTAACTTTGCAAACCAATGTACAGCCGGTTGGCTGACGTGCGATTTTTCAAAAAACAGGTGATGTCTATAAAATTATCATTGATAGAGCTTGGTGCTGTTCCTCATGGAAAAAACAGGGCCATAGCCATCAAAAACATGGTGGAAACAGCTCAAAAAATCGAAGAATGGGGATACAGCCGACTATGGATTGCGGAACATCATAACACGGCAAATTTCGTAAGCAGAGCGCCTGAAGTCACCATCCCCCTGATAGCTTCCAATACCTCCCATATTCGGGTAGGCTCAGGTTCCATTTTGCTCAACCACTACAGTCCTTTTAAAGTAGCAGAAGTGTTTACACTGCTCGGGGATATGTTTCCCGGTCGCATAGACATGGGTATTGGAAGGGCAACGACAGGACCGGTATCTGATTTTGCCCTGCAGCGAAACCGGAATCAGCGGCAGATGACCGACGATTCCGAAGAACAACTAAAAGAACTGATAGCCTGGCTGACGGATGGCTTTGGAAAACATGCGTTCAGTCAGGTAAAAGCACATCGCGACAAAGATAATCTGCCGGAATTCTGGCTGCTGGGCTCCAGTCAATGGAGTGCTTACGCGGCGGGGAGTTTAGGGCTTAACTATTCCTTCGCCGGATTTATTAACCCCGAGAAGGCCTATCAAATTACCCAAACCTACCGAAATGGTTTCTCTCCCGCGAGCCACGGTCTGGGCGGCTATACGCCTGAACTGATCTTGTCGCTAAGTATATATTGTGCCGATACGATGGAAGATGCAGGAAAACTTGCCGCACCCATGATCGTGATGATGCAACGAATGATGCAGGGGGATTTGAACAGCCCTACAGAAACGGAAGAAAATGCGGTCAGTATACTGGGAGCCGTACCGCGTCCGACTGAAATAACAGATTTCAGGATTCCTCCCAGATATATCATCGGCACACCTGAGACCATCCGTCACGACCTGATGAAAATAGCTGCCGCATTTGATGTAAATGAAATCATGGTACAGTGTATCAGCAACAACATGACGACCCGGTTGAGGTCTTTGGAATTGTTGGCTGAGGTGTTCAAATTAAGGAATTAGAGAGGCTATTCCCAAAAGGAGGACACCGTAAGCATTGTAAGAGCTGTTACAAGGACGGATTCAACCCGCAAAAATCATTCTAAAGTCCCACTTGCAGGCCGTACGTGGGACTTTAACGTTCTGGCGCGACCATCCAAGACAACGACAGTACATCCTGGTAGGTGTTTCACTCATCGTCTTTTACACACTTCTGCTTTCGATATCCGAGCATTTAAAATATAACGTGGCCTTCATTCTTTCGGCAGTTGCGACGCTTCTGCTTATAGCC
>CAZAVR010000187.1:0-7469 GCA_964488435.1 uncultured Cytophagales bacterium
GGGGAGCCAATAGTCGAATTGTACGTTTTTTGTCCGACGGTAACTTTGAACGTTTTCTGATTTGCTGCTATGGACAGCTCTTTCCCCCGTATTTTGAGTCCATCCAGTTTAATCTCATTGGAGAAGGATGGTACTGCAGGATTTACCGTGATGGTTCCGTTGAGTTCGGCCTTTACCCCAAACAAACCAAATATAAACGTTTGTGCACCCGTGATCGAATCAAAATCACTTTGAAGAGGAGTGTCTTCCCTGTAGCCGACAAAATTAGCTACCTTAGAATCACCCCAATAGGGCAGGCGTTCTCCCCACCAAAGATGACGTTGGAGTAAATCCTCAGCCTGTTTTTGATAGCCGGCATTCAGGAAACGCTGGCAGATCAGCGGTGGAAAGGCCATGTAGGTTCCGCCGCCGCCATGATCAATATCTATCTGATCGTATGCGGGATCCAGCTTTGATATGCTGTGAATTCCGTAAGCGCCGAGAAATTCTTTTTCGTTCAGATGTGACAGCAGTCCGTTTTCTACCTCCTTGTCGAAAACACCGGTGCCTATGATGGTATAGAAGAAATTGGTCATCCGGATGTCTTTCTTTCCTTCATCATACTTGAAATAGAACCATTGATGCTCCTTGCTCCACAATTCTTTTTTCAGCAGGTTTTTTAATTCTTCGGCCCGGTCAAGTAAGGATGTCATGGGTTTTCCGGTATGCTTTGTAATTTCATACGTTCGGAGATAGGTGAGATAACGGAGTGCATTAAGGTCCGGCATTACTCCCCGGTAGGGATATCCGCGTCGCAGCTCCAGGTGACTTTCTCCGGCTTTGCCGTAATCGACGAGCTGCATTTTCTCGCCGGGCTTGTCGCCAAATGTGGTATTAAGTAACAAATGTTCATAAATACTCTTTCCTTCTACTATTTCGTCAAGGAAAGCGAAATCTCCGGTGTTGGCCAGATAGTAGTAAATAAGCTCCACGATTTTGTCCTGATTTACAGGATACCAGAGTCCGCCTCCTTTCCCGGTCAGGGGATTGAAGAGAAAATATCTGGTTAGATCAATCTTTAGAAATTGTTTGATATGGGTGGCTGAGGCCCGGGCATCAACCAGGGGGAATATCTGAGCGGGTAAGCCGAATTCCCACAGGTAATTTCCGACACATCCACCAATCACACCGCCACTACCATAGTAGGGCTGCAGCAGAAACTCGGGAACTTCCCACTTATTGGTAAATAAGGTAACCAATGACCGGTAGTAATATTTTTCTAAGCGTTTGTCGGAAGCGGAAAATCGGGGAATCCGTTCAAAAACGCTTTTTATCTCCGCGGCAAGTGATTTTCGGGCTTCCAGGATGGTTTCTTCGGGGTTATGAAGTATCTGATCTACGACGCTTCCGTCGATATCTTTCCTGCCGATCTCATACGCTATACTTGCTGCGACCTCTTTACCTGGCGGAAGGGTAATTTTCCCCTCCCATCGGAAGCCCAGTTCAAACCAGTCCAGTCCGGGGATATCCGATCCGATAACCATGCGGCTTGATTCATTGGACCTGGTCATCTTGTTGCCGATAACTACTTGTCGGGTAGGCAGGCCTCCTTCAGGTCGTGAGAACTCCCATTTCTCTTCGTATTTAAGCCCACCTTTAATGTGAAACTGGATGGGGATGACAACAGGTTTGCCGGTGGTGTTGAGAAACCGGTAACGAATCAAACCTGCCCGGCTGCCTTTTTTTAGTATGGTAGTGGTTTTGACGGATATTCCATTGATTTTTCCCTCACGGTGCACTTCATTGGGATACCAGCGGTAATTGGATGACGGGACTTTTTCCCCGAATAACCGGGTTTCCAGGAGAAAGTCCGGGCTCGCATAAGGTGGCGCGAATACGCCGCTAATGGTTCCTGTTTCACCGTAATTGACTCTGGAGGTTACTTTTCCATTGATGATTCCAAAGTCATCTTCCACCATGATGTTACGACTGCCATCGAGTGCAAATAGTTCGGGCGTTATCGTCTGTGCTTTTATATTTTGGACAATAAAAACCAGTAAGACGCCAATGAGCGAAGTTTTAATGGTCGGGGGGATACCTATACATTTGAGCATTTTTTGTCAGGATTAGTTTGAATGGTTATTCACCTTTTGTTAATTTTCAAATGATTCTATGATGTCCGTTTCCAGTACTTTGCCCTTTGTTTCCGGCAGGAACTTCCAGACGATAAGGAACGTCGGTAAAGTCAGGGCAGCCAATACCCAAAAAGTGACGGATTCTCCGAAGTATTCCAGGCTGACCGGAAACAGCTGGGCAATGACCCAGTTGGCAAAAAACAGGGCGCAGGTACCGATAGCCATGGCTTGGCCTCTGATTTCAGCCGGGAAGATTTCAGACATGATGATCCAGGGAATAGGGCCCATCGAAAACGCAAAAAAAGCTACGAAGCAGGATATGGAAATCAGAAGTCCGGAGGCATTGAAATTTTGGTGGGTAAAGAAAAAGCCAATACACAACAGGGAGCCGAAAATTCCTGCATTGCCGGCAAAAAGAAGTGGTTTTCTACCCAGTGTGTCGACTTTCCATAAAGCAAGCAACGTGAACCCGACCAGAACAGCCCCGAAGAACATCTGTCCCCCGAGGGATTCTGAAAATGAAAATCCGGCCCGCTCCAATATGACAGGCCCATAGTGCAGTACCAGGTCGATTCCGCTCAGTTGGGAGACGATCGCAAGAAACAAGACTATGAATGCCTTAGATCGGTATCTGGGGTGAAATACCGCGGTCAGATTCAATGTTTGCGTGCTTAGGATCTTTCGGATATTACTCATCTCTCTGCGGGCAACCTCTGGTCCGTTCAGTTGAGTGAGAACTCGGAAAGCTTCTTTTTCGTTTCCTTTGAGCATCCAGAAGGTGGGGCTTTCAGGTACCAAGCCAAGAAGCATCAGGAAAAGAACGGACGGTATGGCAGCGCTGCCGAGCATGACCCGCCAGATCTCTTCCTGATCGAAGACCATCAGGAACTTCCAGCGTTGCAGGGGGGCTTGGGCGATCCATTCATTGACGAAGTAGGCTACCAGGATGCCTAGCGTCAGGGCAAACTGATTTACGGCTACCATTCTTCCGCGCAAGGATACCGGTGCGATCTCGGCAATGTACAGCGGAGATACCATTGCCGCAATTCCCACAGCAAAGCCGGCTATCAGCCTGAATAAAATGAAAGTTTCGAAGTTTTCTGAAAAAACAACGCCGATGGAGGAAATCAGGAAAAATAACCCCGCGCAAACCAGCATGTATTTTCTGCCGAACTTATCCGAGCAATAACCGGAAAAGAGCGACCCCACTATGCTCCCGGATACGACCGAACTTACAAGCCACCCCTGCTGCATGGGTTTTGACGCAAGACCGAAATAGCCGATCAGGGGGCTTAGTGCACCTGAGATCACTGCTGTGTCAAAGCCAAAAATAAATCCGCTCAGTGCCGCAACCGAAACCAGGAAGGTGGTGTAGGGCCTGTGTTTTTTCGGTAGATTATCACAAGTAATCACGCGCATATTTATTTATTCAACTTCATATTTGGCCACTGCATCCCAATTTAATGTAATCCCCAGCCCTGGTTTGTCGGGTAGTTGAATGACACCGTCTGAGATTTGGATGGGGTCGTCGAGTAGTTCTACCCTTAAAGCTGAATCGCACATTTCGGCAGGCAGGAATTCTATCATGGGGCAGTTAGGCGTGGCAAATGCAAGATGTGCAGTCGCTGCGATGCCTATCCCGGATTTCCAGCAATGGGGAACGATGAGCCGGCCACGGTCCTGGGCCATCTGGCAAACCCGTACCGCTTCGGTGAGTCCGCCTACGCGTCCAACGTCCGGTTGCGCCACATCCACTTTCCCTTTATCCATCAAATCTATGAATTCAAAGCGTGTGTTCTGCCATTCCCCGGCAGCTATCCGCATAGGCGCTTCTTTTGAGAGCAAGGCATAACCTTCGAGATTATCAATCTGCAGAGGTGTTTCCAGAAAAAAAATGTCGAGATCGTCCCATTTTTGAATCGTGCGCAAGGCAGATCTCGCATCAAACCAAAGGTATTGAACATCCACCATGATCCGCATTTCGGGGCCTACTGCGCGCCGGCAGGCACGAATGATTTCCGTCATGTCCTCATCACTTCCTTTCAATCCGCTGTGATTATAGGGGCCAGCCAGGGTGCATTCGATTTTTGTGGCTGTATATCCATAATTTTTTGCACGTACGATCCACTCTACGAGCGAATCTCCATAGGCTTGTACAGAGTTTCCATAGGGCTGTAAAGAGGCATAAGGTGTGATGGTGTCTTTGCAGGCTCCCCCTAGTAATTTATAAACCGGCAAGCCGAGCGCTTTTCCCTTGATGTCCCATAAAGCCATATCGATAGCACCCATGGCGCATATTACGGCACCTCTCCGGCCGCTCATACAAGTATACGTGTAGAGTTTTTCCCAAATCGCGGTGGTATCAAAAGGATCCATCCCTATCAGGAGATCGCGCATACCCATGGCCATGGAGTGGCTGCCGGGGGCCATTATGGCAGCTTTTGCAAGCCACGGTCCTGTGTCTGTTTCTCCTACTCCGAATATACCTTCGTCTGTATGAACGATAACCAGTAAATCATCCTGGGAAGAGGAAGTAGCGTTTTCGTTTATTCCCGGAATTTGTAGTATCCTGCACTCAATGTCTGTAATTTTCATTCAAAAGAAAATAAAGGTTCAAACTTTTGCTTTAAATTCAGGCTTACCCTCGATAGGTTGAGTAATCCTGTACACACCGCCTCCGCGGTGTGTGGAGAAATCATGGGTCGGGGGTGCGAGGGGGCTTTCCCATAAAGAGGCAGCAGAGGTAACAAAAATGTCTTTGCAGGATTCGCCTCCGAAAGTCAGCGAACTTATCTGAGCGGCGGGTAATTCCACATTCCTTTCGAGCCGGCCGTCCGGATCATAACGAGAGACGGCAGCTCCAAACCATCTGGCTACCCAGATGAATCCCTCCCGGTCGACAGTCAGTCCATCCGGGAGCCCCTCCTCCCTGCTGAAGCTGATGAGTGAGGTACGGTTGCTGATCTGGCCTGTATCAAGGTGATAGTCATACGCATACACTGTCCGCCGGATGGAATCCACCAGATAAAAGCGATCACACGAAGGGCTGAATCCCATTCCGTTGCTCAAATGCATCCCTTCTTCTGCCACTGAACAGCTTCCGTCTGTGTCGATTCGAAACAGGTATCCCGTTTCATAGTTTTGATGTTCACGAAATGCTTCCTGTCCTCCAAATACTCTCCCGGCGGGGTCAGCTATAATGTCATTAATGTGGTTAACCTCTATGTCCCCGCAACGGTTGGAAATGAGGCGGGTTCCCTCTCCGGGTTTCCAGTGAAAGAAGCCTTTCCCGCCACCTAGTACCAACCCACCGGAGGCGTGCAGAGCAAGTCCGCCCACCTGTAGTCCCGTGATCAGGGTCGAGATCATGCCGCTTTCTGGCTGCATTCCATATACCGCTTCGCCACCGCAATCCGTCCAGAACAGGGAACGGCTTTCTGTATCCCACAAGGGTCCCTCACCGCAGGAAAGCTCCTGGTTGGATAGCAGTTGTATGTTGTATGGATTTGTTTTATTCATGATGTATCAGGTCCCTTCTATTTTTAATCCGATGCCTCCGTCTACGCGATAGGCGTGACCGGTAGCGAAACCAGCCAGGTCGCTCGCTAGAAAAGTGACAAAGTTGGCCACCTCTTCAGGTGTGCCTATTCTCTTCAGAAGATGTATGTTCCGGGTTTCTTCCAGGGCGGTCTCCCTGTTTTCTGAAGCCTCAATGTCTTTTTGAAGCATCGGCGTCCATACGGCTCCGGGGCACACGGCTACACATCTGATTTTGGGCGCAAAATCTATGGCTATGGAGCGTGTTAGCCCATGCAGCGCTTCTTTACTTGTAGCGTAGGCCGCTACATTGCGCTGCGAAACAAATCCTTGTACGCTTCCTACGTTTATGATCACCGGACGGGTCGATGCTGCCATCAGAGGAATGGCGTGTTTGGAACAGAGGTAAACGCTTTTCAGATTGACTTCCATTGTAAAATCCCAAAGGTCTTCTCCGGTGCTGACTACATCGCCGTAGGTTTGCACGCCTGCATTGTTTACCAGGATGTCTAACTTGCCGTGTACCTCCCTGACTTTCCCGAAAAGCCGTGCTATTGAGGTCGGGTCGGAGAGTTCACAGTGAAGGGTGCTTAGTTTTCCGGCTTTCTGATAAGACAATTCGGTGGGCTTTGCTTCATTTTTATCCACGGCGATCACTGTCGCACCCGATTCGAGGAGTTGCAGGACGATCGCTTTTCCTATTCCCGAGGCCCCGCCTGTAACTAATGCCGTTTTACCTTCAAAAGAAATTGTCATGGGTCTGTTTTGTTAAATGGTGATGCTTTTAAAAATAGCCTGAAAGAAGCATCATCACGATATCTTATCGGTTTTTTATCAATAGCCTGTATTTTGTTTGAGCACGGGTTTTATTTGTATCTGGTCTTCGGGGATCGGGAAGAGGATAAAACTGTCACGAAGCTGGAGCTGCCTGTTCTGCTCAAGATAGGCACCGGGCATAAAAGCTGTCATCTTGGTTTTTAGGTAATTTATCCCCCTGTAGCGAAGATCAAACCATCTGTCTCCTTCCAAAAGGAATTCTTTCTGCCTCTCGTTGCCAAGTGCTTCGGACATCTCTGCTTTGGTCAATCCCTCAGCAAGGTCACTGATTCCGGCCCGGTTCCGTACCTGGTTCACGAAGCTGCGGGCCTGAGCTGTTTTGCCGTTTTCGTTCAGCGCTTCCGCATAGGTAAGGAGAACATCCGCATATCTGAGTATGATCGTATTGGCACCTGAAAGACCGTTGAAAGTGGTGTTTGGGTCAATGTATTTCAGAGAATAAATATGGGTGTCCTGAGTGCCCAGGTTGTCGAACTTCGTTTCACGAAGGAGCATTGTTTTTCGTTTGTCGTTAGCGGAAAATGTATTGGCTACGGCGGGCTCTATCATGAGGAAGCCAGTACCCGCTCTTTCCTTGACATTGGGATACACAAGCCCCTGAGGAGCATTGTAGGGGATGGTCGCGTAGGCGAGGGGGCTTCCGAAACCCTCTGTACGGTCGTAGTTAATGCTGAAAATAATCTCTTCATTCTCAGGGTGATCAGCATGATAGAGCATGGACAGTTCAACGAGTTTTTTTCCGCTGGAGAGCACTTCAGATAGTACAGTTTCCGCGGCAGTGTAATCATGTTTCCAAACGTACACTTTTCCAAGGAGCGTCTTGGCTGCGGTGGTGGTGGAGCGCCCTGCTACTCTGCTGTTTTGCTGGGTTGAGCGGTATGAATCGATATTTGCGGCTTCTTTCAGGTCCGAAACGATCAGTTCCATCACCCCTTCCTCGGTCGCTTTTGGGACGTTATAAATCTTGTCCAGATCAGTATA
>CAZAVR010000188.1:0-7466 GCA_964488435.1 uncultured Cytophagales bacterium
CTGCCATGTGGCTGGGGTCGCCTATAATAGGGAGCTGCGGGAACAACGTTTTCAATTCAATCGCAATCTGCCACATCGGAGAATTCCGGTAACGCGTTTCCTGCGCGTTGGAGAACCCGCGGTGGATAGCTCCAAGCTTCGTGATGCCGGCGCGATTGATCCTTTCAAATGCACCTATCCACAACTGAAGATCAGGATTCACAGGGTTTTTAACAAGAACAGGTACATCGACGCCCTTCAAAGCATCGGCAAGTTCCTGAACATTGAACGGGTTGACCGTTGTACGTGCACCAATCCAAAGGATGTCAACACCATATTTAAGGGCAAGTTCCACGTGCTGAGGGGTGGCCACTTCTACAGCGACCGGAAGCCCGGTTTCTTTTTTTGCTGCCTGCAGCCAGGGTAGTGCAGCTTCTCCCATTCCCTCAAAACTACCCGGGCGCGTACGGGGTTTCCATATCCCTGCTCTGATGATATGCGCATACCCGTCATTACTGATTTGTCTTACGGTTTCAATAACCTGCTCTTCCGTTTCCGCACTGCAAGGACCGGCAATCACCAAAGGCTTACCTCCGGTTTCAATCCAGCTGTTAAGAGGCTGGATGTCTAATGTTGCATTCATAATAATCAGCTAAATCAAATTTATATACAATCAAAATCTAATAAACGTATGGGTAACTACCTACGTTGAAATAATTCGTTTACCTTTGTGAGCCAAAATGAAAAAATAATATTTCAAGTCTTCTTAAGCATTTCCGGATTTTCCGTCCCTATCACTCATCAACGATCTTATTACCCTCATGACAACCTCTGAAACTCAATTTGTTGACCTGACTTTGTTTGAAAACACAAAAGTCGCATTTTCTTCTCAATCCAACTCAAAACTTAGAAAAACATTTTGGCTTTTTGCCCTGATGAATAAAGTTTGGATCGTAAATTTAGGTACTTTTTTTATAAAGTTGTCTTTTAAATTAAATCTCCCTATTAAAAGTATTATTCGTTTTACCATATTTGAACAATTTTGTGGGGGAGAAAACATCGAAAATTGCCAGAAAACAGCCGAAAAGCTGGGAAAGGCCGGTGTTGGGACAATTTTGGATTATTCTGTGGAAGGGAGAGATGATGACGATGGCGTTGAAGCCACTTTCCGGGAATTGCTGAGAACCATAGATTTCGCGGCCGTATCCAGCAACATTCCGTTTACGGTCTTCAAGGTGACCGGGATGGCCTCTGCGGATCTTCTGGAAAGAATACAGAGCAAAGAGGTGCTCGGTACCGCTGAGAAAAAGGCGTATCAAAGGCTTCGTGAACGTGTACAAGTGCTTTGCCGCAGAGCAAAAGAGAAAAAAGTACGCATTTTCATAGACGCAGAGGAAAGCTGGATTCAGGAAGTCATTGATGACCTGGCCAATGAAATGATGGAGGAGCTCAATCGTGAAGAGGTAGTGGTATATAACACTTACCAGCTCTACAAGGAAGAAACCCTTGAGAGCCTGAAGGATATTTTTTTACGATCGAACGAGAAAGGTTTTTTTGTGGGAGCCAAACTGGTCAGGGGTGCTTACCTGGAAAAGGAAAGACTACGGGCTTCAGAGCATGCTTACTGCGACCCGGTGCATAAGACGAAGGCTGATACCGACAAAGATTATAATGCGGCGGTTGATTTTTGCCTTGACAGGCTGGATAAAATAGCGGTTTGCCTGGGTACACATAATGAGTACAGTGTAGGCTACTGCATCACAAAGATGCAGCGTCTGGGACTGCAGCGCAATGATCACAGGGTGTGGTTTGCTCAGCTATACGGCATGAGTGATAACATTTCTTTCAATCTCGCGGATGCAGGATACAACGTTGCCAAATATGTGCCCTATGGTCCGGTGGAGGATGTTATGCCTTACCTGTTCAGAAGAGCCGAGGAGAATAAAGCCATCGCGGGTCAGTCAAGCCGGGAGTTTTTGTTGGTAAAAAGCGAGTTGAAGAGAAGAAATGAAGAAGGTTCGGATACCGTCTGACTTTATCCGGACAGGAAACACAAATAGATAACATCAGGAAAGTTTAATTCAAGAGCAGACAGTAATGAGTTCAGACAGGAGCCCGGCAAAGTATTTGATTTTTAGTGCCTTTTTGATTTTGGTTGATCAGGCTTCCAAATTGTTGGTTCACCATTATATGACACCGGGTTTTGCAGGTCAGATCACCCTGATAGAGGACTGGCTCAAACTTCATTATGTCCTTAATCCCGGCATGGCATTCGGCATGCAGTTGGGGCATGAGAATGGCAAACTGTTTCTTACCTTGTTCAGGCTGGTGGCTATGGCAGGTATCGGGTATTATCTCATACACATGGTAAGGCGCGGGGCTTCCGGCGGATTCCTGTGGGCGATGTCCATGATATTCGGAGGAGCCGTCGGTAATGTGATCGACAGCACGTTTTATGGTGTTTTTCTGGAGGGAAACGTAACATACGGATCCACCACGCCATGGTTTCACGGCCAGGTCATCGATATGATTTTTGTTGATTTCTGGGAGGGTTTTATCCCTGAATGGGTGCCTGTCTGGGGAGGACAGTATTATTCGACCCCTATATTCAACGTCGCGGACTCCTGTATTTTTGTCGGGGTGTGTATTATCCTGCTTTTTCAGGGACATTTTTTTACGCCTGCCGAAGCGACAGCAGAAACTTCCGGAGAACTTCAGGAGGGAGATTCAGCAGAGATCGAGCCGGCTGCCGCCGCGTATGTTGAAGAGACGGCTTCTGAAGAGACGGGTGAGGGCCTGGCAGACGTTGCTCTGACTGATCCTTTGGCCATAGTTCCGGAAGAAGAGGTGATTGCAGGAGGAGAAAATGAAACCTCTGCAGGAAACATACAGGAAAATACAGGGGAAGACCCGGTAGAGAATGAAAAAGCGGCCAGAGAGCCTGGGCCGGAAGATAAGGAAGACTGATCACGCAGCCCTGCTTCGGGTGAGCCGGCCGAACCTCCCGGCTTTTTTTCGGGTTATGAGAATGAAGGTAAATTTACGAATGTCTTTCGATCGCAATTCGGGCAGCCAGTCCATGAGAAGATGAAGAATTTTAACATCCCGGATTTTTACAGAAGCAGCATCATCACGCCGATCAAGGAATTCAGGCGGAAGGCCGATAAACTCAAGCGGGATTATTCGCCGACAGTTCTCGACTTCGGACCGGTCGTTTTCTACATAGCCCGTCATTTCGGATTTTGTTATGGCGTCGAAAATGCCATAGACATTGCTTACAAAGCGATTGAGGAGAACCCGGACAAACGGATTTTTCTGTTGAGTGAAATGATTCATAATCCGGATGTCAATAAGGATCTGACTGAGCGGGGCATACAATTTTTGATGGATACGAAAGGCGGTCAGTTGATTCCCTGGGATACGCTCACATCCGAAGATACGGTGATCGTGCCGGCCTTCGGTACTACCGTGGAAATTCAATCTAAGCTCACTCAGTTGGGTATCGATGCATATAAATATGATACCACCTGTCCTTTTGTAGAAAAGGTGTGGAACAGGGCCTCCCAGATCGGAGCAAAAGATTATACCATTGTGGTACATGGGAAGCCGTTTCACGAAGAGACCCGGGCCACTTTTTCGCACAGCAAAGAAAACGCGCCTACCGTAGTGGTAGAGCATTTGTCTCAAGCCAGGAAGCTGGCAGCTTACATTACCGGTGAACGGCCTTTGTCCGGCTTTTTTGAAGAATTTAAAGGGCAGTATTCTGAAGGATTCAGCCCGGAGGCACACCTGAAGCGTATAGGGGTGGTTAACCAGACCACCATGCTCGCCTCTGATACCCAGGAAATAGCAGATTACCTGCGTCAGGTGATGATCGATCATTATCGGTTGGAACCCGGTCAGGTGGAGGAGCATTTTGCCAATACCAGGGATACCCTGTGTTATGCTACCAACGATAACCAGGATGCTACTTATGCATTGCTGGAATATCCTGCCGATCTGGCTATTGTGGCAGGTGGATACAACAGTTCAAATACGTCGCATCTTGTAGAGCTTTGCGAGCAGAAGCTTCCTGTTTACTTCATTTCTTCAGCGGCTAAGCTGATAAGCAACAGAGAGGTTCTGCATTATGATATGCACCTGAAAGAAGAAATACGGACGGAAGGGTATCTTCCGGGAAACACCCCGGTCAGAATACTCCTGACCAGTGGCGCTTCCTGTCCTGATGCTATTGTGGATGAGATCCTTATGAAAGTACTTTCTTTTTATGATGGTCAGCACCTGCCTGTAGAAACTGTCCTGGAAAAATTTCTCTTAAAAAGTGCCTAATCTTCAAATAGATTACCCAGCTTCCCGATCACAGAGCCGCTTTCTTTGTTGGCGTTAGGGCCGCGGCTGGAAAGCCGGTCTACAAGTTTGGATATTGGCATGGATTGAATCCAGCATTTGCCCGTTCCTCTGAGCGTGGCCAGGAACATACCTTCTCCCCCGAATACCATAGACTTTAACCCGCCGGATCGCTGGATATCAAAATGCAGGGAGGGTTCAAAAGCGACGACACAACCCGTGTCAATTCTCAGCATTTCATTGTTCAGTTGACGCTCTATGACCACGCCCCCGGCATGGATGAAAGCCAGACCGTCTCCGCGAAGCTTCTGTAGAATAAATCCTTCGCCACCAAACAGGCCGGAGCCGATTCGCTGGTTAAAATGAATTTTCATACTCGTGCCAAACGCTGCACAAAGGAAGCCGTCCTTTTGCACGATAAGCTCATTTCCGGGAATTCTGGCCAGATGAATGGGCATTACTGTACCTGGGTACGGAGCAGCAAACGCCACTTTTCTTTTTCCGTAGCCCCGGTTGGTAAAATGGGTCATGAATAAAGATTCACCGGTTAAGAGGCGGGTTCCGGCCTGGAAAAGTTTCCCCATGATGCTCTGGTTGGCCTCCGATCCGTCTCCCATTTTGGTCTGAAACTCTATCCCTTCTTCCATGAAAAGCATAGCCCCTGCCTCTGCAATGACGGTTTCCTGTGGATCAAGTTCTATTTCGACGATCTGAATGTCTTCTCCAATGATCTTATAGTCGATTTCGTGGGAATTCATGATTTTCTGTGAATGTTAAAAAGTTTGGGGTATCTGAAATTATTCTTCCTCGTCTTCTCTTCCGGGAATATCTTCCCTGTCTCTTAATTTTTTATCATCCACGTTCTTATTAAGAAACTGGTTGATACGATCCATATCGAAGGTTGTCGTGATTTCACCGAAAGAGTTGATTTTTATATCAAACCCCTCCAGCTCCTTGTGGACCTTTGGGAGCTCATTCGAGCCTTTTGAAGCGTCGGTTTGTTTTTTCTTTGTCATGATATATGAACGGCCGATGGGTGTTATGCTATAACCAAATATAAAAATAAAATACTGTTTCGCGGCCCGGTACCAGGCTTATCTCTATTTGGCACGTATCGCTGTCACAGGATCTAAGCGCGCAGCCATCATAGCAGGAATAATTCCTGAAATGATGCCAATAAAGGAAGAAACACTTAAACCCACTATAATGTTACCCGGTGTCAGTATAATTTCAAGGCTGCCAATAGACAAAAAGGATAGTCCATATACCAGGAGAATGCCCAACAAACCACCGATGAGACTTAATATCACGGCTTCAAATAAGAATTGGGTGAGGATAAAATAGTTTTTGGCTCCCAGTGATTTTTGAATACCGATCAGGTTGGTTCGTTCTTTGACGGATACAAACATGATATTCGCTATTCCAAAGCCGCCGATCAGCATAGAAAACAAACTGATCACGCCACCTGCCACAGTCAGTACACCGAATACGCCTCCTACCGCCTTGGACAAAGCTTCGGGGCGATTGATGGAAAAATTGGATTCGTCGACAGGCCTTAGTCCCCGCTTTGCGCGCATCAAACCTGTAATTTCGGCCTCAAGCTCTACCAGGCCTTCGTCATGATCAAAACCTTTGACCACGATATCCGGATCCGCCCAGCGCGACTGAAACATTTTGGCAAATGTGCCGTAGGGGATGATACATTTCATGTCAGGTTTCCCACCGATATCCATAAGAGACTCACCCTTCTTTTTTTGGATTCCGATGACTCGGAATTTTCTTCCTGACAGTTTGAAATCCTTACCGATGGGGTTGATACCGGGGAACAGGGTTTCGGCGATGTCGGCGCCGATGATGGCCACTTCGCGGGCGGCAGATACTTCCTGCTGGGAAAAATAGCGCCCGGTTTCTATTTCGATTTCGGAAATTTCGTTGTATTCAAAGCTGCATCCCTGTATCAGGGAAATCATGCTGTTAGATCCGTTTTTTACAGTGACATTTCCTTTGAAATCAACGATGGATACTGTACTGGCGGTTTCGAGGTTGTCCAGAAGAAATTTGTACTCTGTATATTTGGGCATGGGCCACTGAAAATACTTCCACCAGGGAAAGTCCGATTCGAATATCCAGGGCCACTTCTGGACATAAAGGACGTTGTTCCCGAGGGCATTCATACTTTGTCTTACATTCCGTTCCAGCGAATCGACCAATGTAAACACCGCCACCATAGCGAATATGCCTACCGTAACGCCCAGAAGGGACAAGGTAGTACGCATGAGGTTTGACCGCAGCGCCTGCCATGCGAAGAGAAAGCTCTCATATATCTGGTGAACGAATTTCATGAGCGTCTGTTTTCATTTGCCGAAGGCTTGTATTTTACCTTCTTAAGATTCCATGTAAAAATTGGAAAGAAAACACTATAGTACAATTTAAAAAGGATGGATGGTTTTAAGTCGGTTTGAATTGTATAATACAAGTAAAGTTATTTAATTTCATGTGTTTATTTTCAGTTTGAATTTCCAGATAGCTCTTCCAGCGTGCAACTATCTAACGGTTTATACGCGCGGGTTTCCTGATAGGTGAGATCCCGGCATGACGAAGCAGCGGGTTAAAGAACGGTTCTCGTGACTTTGAGGATTAAAGCCGGCAGATTAGTACATATATTTGATAATTAAAGAACAAATCAACATGAGAAAAAAGAGCTTGCACCTGATTATTTTAACGCTGATTGCCTGCACTTTTGCCTACGGGCAAAAAAAGGCCGACAGAGAGGAATGGGAGAAGTTGTTTAACGGGAAGAATCTTGACGGGTGGGAGGTAAAGATCCGGGGAAGGGCGCTCAACGATAATTATCTCAATACTTTTCGTGTGGAGGATGGTAAAATGGTGGTCAGGTATGATGAATATACGGAGTTCAAGCAACAATATGGGCATATTTTCTATAAGAAAGAGTACGCTTATTACAGGATAGCGGTGGAATACAGGTTTGTGGGCGAGCAGGCGCCAAAAGGAGAGGGATGGGCCTGGCGCAACAGTGGGATTATGGTGCATGGGCAACCAGCTTCTACGATGGAGAAGGACCAGGACTTTCCGGTTTCTATAGAAGTGCAGCTGTTGGGAGGCGATGGAAAGAAGCGTTC
>CAZAVR010000189.1:0-7414 GCA_964488435.1 uncultured Cytophagales bacterium
GAGGATGTACGGAGACAGCGAGCGGATCATGGGGAAGGCGTTTGAGGGGATGCGGAGCAAAATAGTACTCGCGACGAAATGCCGTCACTTTAGGGACAAAGAAGGTAAAATGCCTCCTCCGGATCAGCTGGCTACTTTTATTGAGACTTCGCTTGCGGAAAGCCTGGCGCTGTTAAAAACTGACTATGTGGACCTTTTTATGCTCCATCAGGCGGATGTTGAAATACTAAGTAATGAAGTGATCTCCAGAACTTTTCAACGCCTGAAAGCGGAGGGAAGAATCCGTGCTACCGGTGCTTCGACCTATACTACGGCTGAAACAAGAATGACCATAGATACAGGCGCCTGGGATGTTATTCAGCTTCCTTTTAACCTGATGGATCAGAGCCACGGCGTATTTTTTGAAGAGGCTGAAGAAAAAGGAATAGGGATTGTCATACGCTCCGTGCTGATGAAGGGACTTCTTAGTAATCGGAGGGGTAAGCTGCATCCTGCCTTAGCCCAGGTCGAGAGCCATATCAGGCAGCTCGAGGGCCTTTTCAGCGAAAATGCCGACGATATGCCGGGATTTGCTACTCAATTCGCGTTGTCACTCCCAGGCATTTCTTCTGTGCTTGTAGGTATAGATAAAATGGAGTACCTCGAGAGCGCACTGGCTACTGTTGCCGGAGATGTTCCCGGTCAGGATATGATCCGGCGTGCGCGGGAAATGGCTTATCCGGATCCTGCTTTTCTGAATCTGGGACACTGGAATAAGATGGGCTGGTTAAAGTAGTTCTCTTTGATCATTAAAATGAACGACGGTAATTTGATATGTATATGGTTCGTATAGGAATAATCGGTATGAGTCCCGGGAATGCTCATCCTTATTCGTGGTCTGCTATCATTAACGGGCATTTCGACGGAGAGGAGATCAGCAGGGTGGGTTACCCTGCCGTAGCGGCCTATTTACGGGCTAACCGGGATACCCTGGGAATTCCTGCCGCGAAAGTTACATACGTGTGGACCCAGGATAGAGCGATTTCTCAAAGTATAGCGGATGCTACGAGAATTCCGCATATAGTGGACAATTTAGAAGACATGGCAGGGGAGGTTGATGCCGTCATATTGGCAAGGGATGACCCTGAAAGCCATCGTGCAATGGCGACGCCCTTTATAGAGGCAGGAATTCCAGTCTTTATTGACAAACCCCTGGCATTTTCCTGGGAGGATCTGTCCTGGTTTTCGGATCAGGTTGGCAGGGGAAAGTTTATCATGTCATGCTCCTCCATGCGCTATGCAAATGAAGTCAGGGTACTTCGTCAGGAGCTGGACGGGTTGGGGAAAATTAGTCTTGTCACAGCCGTTGGGAAGAAAGACTGGAAGAAGTATGGCATTCATCTGCTAGAGGCCATTTTTGCTTTGCTTGATGATCCGGTGCCCGTCTCCGTGCAGCATGTCGGGGCGTCTGACAGAGATGTAGTCGTTTTGGAGCTAGAGGACGGACCGACAGTTACACTGCATGTTTTTCAGGAAATTACAGGAACCTTCCAGGTGTCCGTTTTTGGAGAAAAGGGCTGGCGACTCGCTGATATTAAGAACTCTTACTCCATGTTCAGAGATAATATCATTGAGTTCGTCAGATCGGTCGGGGAGGGGGGGGGCGCGTATCCCATTCGAGAAGACCCACAGACTTATCCGGACACTGATCGGTGCCGAAGAAAGCCGTCTATCAGGAGGCGTTAGAATAGATTTGAAGTCTTTCTGATAAAACTTTTGATCAATTTTTCCAGGTAAAATTTTCTAAGAAATGAATGTTAAGGAATTACTCAGTTTAGATAACAGGATCGTATTGGTAACGGGAGGTTCGGGCTTATACGGCAGGTGCATTGTGGAGGGTCTCGCGGAAGCGGGTGCTACAGTCATCACCACATCCAGAGATATCGGCTCAGCTGAAAAGACTGCGGCGGATTTTGTGGCGATGGGTTTGGATGTGCATCCCATGCAGGTAGATCAGGGCGACGCGGAGTCAGTGGCCAGACTTAGAAGCGAGATCGAAAGCAAATTCGGCAAGCTTCACGGATTTATCAACAATGCAGTTCTACGTCCGATGAAGGGTTACCATGGTCCCATTCATCAGTTTGAAGAGTCCATGTCGGTTAACGCAACGGGTATGTTCAATCTGCTTCGTGAACTGACAGAACTCATCGTAGCCAGTGGAGGGGGAAGTGTTGTCAATATCTCTTCTATGATGGGAATGTTCGGGCCGGATTTGTCAAACTATGAAGGAGCACCGGGCATGGGAGATCTTCCTGCGGATTACTTTTTTCATAACGCAGGTTTAATTAATCTCACCAAGTACATGGCTCAGATGAACGCGGGAAAGAACATACGGTTCAACTGTATCAGCCCGGGTGGTTTTTTCAACAACCAGCCTGAAGCTTTTGTAAGGAATTATTGTAAGAAAGTACCCCTCAGACGCATGGCCAATACCGATGATATCAAGGGACTGATCGTGTTACTTACCTCTGAAGCGGGCGCCTATATTAACGGAGAGAATATTCTTATGGACGGTGGTTTGAATGCCTGAAACGGTACCAGACCTGAAATGACGTGCGTTTCCGGCACTTCTTTGGATTTGTCAGACCAATTCCCTCCTGCTCCGGGAGGATAAATATAAGTAGCATGCGTATTTTTACGGAGTAAAATTTAAACCATATTGATTATGAAAAGAATTAGTCATCCTGACCGTCTTACTGATTTTGTTACCGGAGCCTATTCGGATGCTGTTATCGTTGATGGTTATGTTTATGTAAGCGGGCAGGCGCCTGTAGATTTCAAAACGTCTCAATTTGTACTGGGAACTATAGAAGAAGAAACCCGCCTGACACTTGACAACATAAAGGCAATCCTGGAGAAGGCTGGAGCCTCTATGACAGACATCATCAAGTGTACAGTTCATCTTGCGGATATCAATGAGTTTGATCGCTATAATGAAGTATATGCAAGTTACTTTGAAGGCGTGAGGCCGGCGCGGACTACGGTAGAGTCAAGGCTCGCAAAGGGAATCAGGGTAGAGATCGACTGCATCGCCAAACTGCCGGTAGCTTAGGGAATATGGAAGCTGATATCAGGGAAGTTAGCGTTGGTGTCGTAGGGTTGGGGCTTATGGGAAGCAGTATCGTAACGGCTTTGCTCATGGCAGGCCATCCCGTGAAGGCGGTTGCCCCGCTGCCATCTGATATGTTGAATGTCAATTCCAGAATCCGCAGCCAGCTGGAACACGGAGCGTCTTCGGGTCTTCTGTCAACAGGAGACCCGGATACGTATTTGTCAAATCTTTCGGTTTCGGAGCAATATAGTATACTCCGGGATTGCAGTCTGGTCATAGAGTGTGTTACCGAGAAGCCGGACGTCAAGGAACAGGTTTACAGGAGAATCACCAGTGTAGTGTCGGCTTCTGCGGCTATCGCTACCAATACTTCGGCTATCCCCATCAGTGTGTTGCAGGAGGCGGTGGAAGGACCTGAACGCTTCCTGGGCATCCATTGGGCAGAACCCGCCTACCTTACCCGATTTCTGGAAATTACGTGCGGAGAGAAGACAGATGAGTCTGTTGCGACACAGGTTTTATCTTGGGCTCAATCCTGGGGTAAGGAACCGACATTATTGAGAAAAGACATCAGAGGCTTCGTTACCAACCGCCTGATGTATGCGGTCTACAGGGAAATTTTTCATTTGCTGGATCACAATATAGCAGATATGGACGCTGTAGACAAAGTTTTCCGTTACGATGCAGGTTCCTGGATGACGCTGATGGGTATATTCAGAAGATTGGATTTTACAGGTTTCAGGGATTACGATTTGGTAATCAGGAGCCTTATGCCTGGATTGAGTAGTACGCCGGACGTTCCCGAAACAATGAGGGCTTTGGTAGAGTCAGAAGGGAAGGGCGTTTTTAACCTGAACGGGTTGTATCAGTATACGGAGGAAGAAGCACGGCAATGGCAGGATGCTTTTTCAGAATTTAACAGGGAAATCCATCTGCTGGCTTCAAAGTACTCCGAGGCATATATAAATCAACAAATAACCATACAGAATTAGTTGTTGCCGGAGCCCAGGCAACCGCATACCAAGCAGTACATCATTTTTCCGTGTGATTGCTTTCGGGTGCATGAAATCTAAACTTAAAAATCCAAATATAAAGATAGACAAATGAAAAAGTATACCCAATCCGCTGCGCTGCTGGAACGTGCAAAACGCGTTCTGGCCAGTGGCGTATCTTCCGAGTTCAGAAAGTACAATCATCCGCACGCGTTGTTCTACACTCATGGGTTGGGGAGTAGAATTTACGATGTAGACGGAAATGAATACCTTGATTTTACGCTAAGCCAGGGACCCCTTATTTTGGGCCATTCTCATCCGGAGGTAGTAAAGGACGTGGAAGAGTATACGCGTGAAGGCCAGCTTTTTGCCGGACAGCATATCAAAGAAATAGAACTTGCAGAAAAGATCAACAGCCTGATTCCTTCGGCAGAACTGATGCGTTTTTGTTTGGATGGATCCGAAGCTGTACAAACAGCTTTTCGCGTAGCCAGAGCAAAAACCGGAAAGAAAAAGTTTCTCCGGTTCGAAGGCCACTATCACGGTTGGCTTGATAACGTGGCATGGGGTATCTCTACGCCTTCAGCAGAAGCTCTGGGAAGTCGTGAGGAACCTCATGTTTTCCCCTGGACGGAGGGGCTGCCGGATCGGGTGGAGGAGGAGTTTATTATTTTGCCGTGGAACGATCTTGAGTTGGTCAGAAAAACCGTAGCAGAGCGTCATGAGGAGATTGCCGCGATTATTACCGAGCCTGTCATGTGTAATAACGGTTGTATCCAACCTAAGGAAGGATTTCTGGAAGGATTGCGAGAGCTATGTTCCTCCTACGGAATAGCATTGATTTTTGATGAAGTGATCACTGGCTTCCGTCTTTCCCTGGGCGGCGCACAGCAGTACTTTGGTATAACTCCTGATCTTTCTGTTTTTGCGAAGGCCATGGGGAGTGGTTATCCTATCAGCGCGATTGTGGGTAAGAGAGAGTGGATGGAGCTGATCGAGCAGGCCCGGGTGATCCATGCGGGGACGATGAACTCCGGGAACCCGACCGTAGCAGCTGCATTGGCCACCATCAATGTACTGGAAAGAGAAAAGCCGCATGAGCGTATGTTTCGTTTGGGAAACAGGCTCATGGAAGGATTGAAAGAGGCTGCCCGTTCCGCAGGTCAGTCCCTGTTGGTACAAGGTCCAGGACCTATGTTTGTTACGGTTTTCACCACGCTGGAAAGTATGTCTGACTACAGGGATACACTTAGTGTTGATCGTGCCCGGCTTAACAAATTTATTTCCGCTATGCACGAAGAAGGAGTTCGCATCATCGGAAGAGGGTTGTGGTACATAAGTGCTGCGCATACAGACGAAGACATAGATCAGGCCGTCGATACGGCACGGAGGGTACTCGCGAGCTTAGAGAAATAAATATGGATGTATTGTCCACAGATCCGATATTTTTATGGGGGAACAACAGGCTCGCGTGCAGCGTGGCCATTTGTCTCCTTAAAGGAGGTCATAGCGTTATCGTAAAGGTAAATGAACAGGCAGATGCAGATGCATTGTACTTTTTATGTCTTCAGGAACCGATTGTCAGTGAATTACTTGAACAGTATCCGGGAAGACTGGAAACCATTACCTGTCCCTGCGGGCCGTATAAGATAGCGTTGGCTATTGTGGTTACGGATGAGGATGAAATGAGTAAAAAGAGAGCACTGGAAGAACTTGAAGCTGTAGTGCCTGCAGATGTGGTGATAGCTGTCAATACAGAAAGTATAGCATTGTCGGGACTTCAGCAGAGTGTAACGTTCCCACAACGGGTGGCCGGCCTCAATTGGGTACTGCCGGCACAAACTACTTTCTTTTTGGAGATCATTGGCAACGATGTGACTGAGCAAAGGCACCTTGAATTGCTGATGCGTATGGGTATAGGTTATTGGGGAAAAGATCCTTTTGTGATTCGGGGAGACTATGGCGTAAGGTCAAAGCTGATTCTGGCTTTGCTCAGAGAGGCATTTTTCCTGGTAGACAAAGGGTATGCATCCGTGCAGGATATTGACAGGGCCTGCAGGAACGATGCAGGTTATTATCTCCCTTTTTCCGGTAACCTGAGATATATGGATCTGATGGGTACCTATGCCTATGGTATGGTCATGAAGGAATTAAACCCGGAGCTTGCTTCGGACAGAGACTGTCCTGCATTTTACGAAAAATTGGTGCAAAATGGAGAGGTAGGTATGCAATATGGCCAGGGATTTTACAATTACCAGCCGGGAGAGTATGAGAAATGGGAAACGCTTGTCAGCAGTTATAGCAGAGATATAAGTGTGATGATGGAAAAGTATCCTTTCAACTACAAAAAGAGCGAAGAAGCCTAGAAATTAAACTGTTACTTAAAAGAACGTTGTTGCCTGCCGATGAAACGACTGATTTTTGATGCACACCTTGATCTTGCGATGAATGCCATCGAGTGGAACCGTGATCTGACGCGTCCTCTTGACGAGATCAGGCAGCGCGAGATGAATAAGACGGACAAGAATGACAGGGGGAAAGGTACCGTCTGTATTCCTGAGTTGAGGAAAGGCAGGGTGTTTATGGTGGTGGCTACTCAGCTGGCCAGGGTTACACCCTACGGAAGTAGTCTGGCCGGCTGGCATTCTCCGCAGCAGGCCTGGGCCATGACACAAGCACAACTATCATGGTACCGCGAAATGGAGTCCCTCGGAGAGATGGTCCAGATTGCAGATCTTCCTGCGCTTAACGCGCATATTGATTTGTGGGAAAATATTGAAATACCGGATGAAGATAAGCCGATAGGCTATATTTTAAGCCTGGAAGGGGCAGATTCCCTGGTGGATGTATCCTATCTGGAGAAAGCATATCGCTACGGTTTGCGGGCGCTCGGCCTTTCCCATTTCGGGCCGGGACGTTACGCGCCGGGCACACGGTCTGAAGGTTCCCTGACCGCGCAGGGCAGAGCTCTCCTGAAGGAGATGGAACGTTTTAATTTGATCCTCGATGTTACCCATCTGACGGATTCAGGTTTTGATGAGGCTTTGGATGTATATTCAGGACCTGTATGGGCCAGTCATCACAATGTCAGGAGTATTGTACCCACCCAGCGTCAGCTGACCGACGATCAGATCAGGAAACTTATATCACGTGGCGCCGTGATAGGGGGCATGCTGGATTGCTGGGCTATGGATCTCCGTTTTATAGATATGGTTTCCGATCCATGGCAGCTGGATATCAGGCTGGAGAAGCTCGCCGACCACTGGGATCATATCTGCCAGATCGCGGGAAATTGTAACCACGTAGCTATTGGAAGCGATCTGGACGGGAT
>CAZAVR010000190.1:0-7408 GCA_964488435.1 uncultured Cytophagales bacterium
GGAGTGTTTGACGGCGGTTTAAGGAGACAAAACGATGACCTGATCATTTACCGCTACGCGGATGCCCTTTTGCTTCTCGCTGAAGCCAAAGCCATCCTCGGTGAAAACATCGCTACGGAAATCAACCTGGTCAGAAAACGTGCTTACGGAGCTAAATACAGCGAAGCTGTGCATGGCTATCCCAACAAAGCCGGGGACAGTAATATCAATGAGACTATTCTCGCCGAGCGCTTTTTCGAACTGATCGGTGAAGGAAAAAGATGGTACGACCTTCGTCGTTTTGGCAAAGAATACGTGGTAAAATACACCAATGCCAAACAGGACTTCCAGCTTCTTATGCCACTGGACCTGAATGTGCTGATCAACAACCGCGACCTCGTGCAGAATCCGGGATACAGTAACTGATACTGTGTAGCAGGAAAAGCCTCGAATCGGGTATAATCCCGGTTCTTTATCAAGCATCTTACTTCAAATACCACTATCGAATGCAAAGAGGAAACATCTCCTCTTTGCAACGAGGTGGGAGGAAGGTGTGTAACCAAACCTGTACCTGATTTACAAATGAACGCCAAAAGAAAAGCCCCTCAGGGGAGAGTCTCATCCGGAAAATCCCGTCGCAGTTTCCTTGTAAAAGGTACCCTGGCTGCCTCCTCCCTCGTCCCTACACATCTCCTGTCCCGAGACCCAAAACTCAATAATCCCATGGAGACCAAACAGCCAAAGAACAACTGGCAATGCAAACTTGTTTTAGATCCCGACAGGAAAATAATAGAAGGAAGCGAAGCTTCCTTACTGGCCGCTATCAGCAATGGAGCAGACTTACGTATATACACTGAATTCCACCATAATGAGCATATAGACACGGATTCTTCCAGCAACGAGCTTATCAAAGAAGTCGCAGATTTCAGGGTTACCTATGTGGTGGACAAACGATGGGTGGCCGGCATCATCAACCTGCGTCAACCCATTGACCTTCCTGTTGGTTTCGGTCCGCGCCCGTCTATGTCGTTCTTTCTTTACAACCAAAACGGTCTGCAGGCCATCGCACGCCCCTACCTGGACGGACAAAAACCAAGTACTCTAAAGAAAGGTCCGTCCCCCCTTGATGACCACAGCAAAATGCCCAAATATCATCAGCTCGACGCATGGGATTCAGGCACGAATGCGCCAAGTTCTAATTTTGTTTATGATTTCAATGTGTTCAAATACTGGGTTTGTGATGACTGGCAGCAGGTGTATGCACACGATGAAAAGGGCAAATCCGTACAGGGCAGTGTAGATGCACTGGAAGAAGCGTTTCAGAAAGGAAGAGAAATAAAAGTAGCTATCAAAGACCTCTGCCTGGATGTAGCGGAAGGTTCCAGTGATAATCTTCCACACGAAGTGTTTGTTCATTGCGGTTCCGCGTACTATTACACGAAACAAAAACTATTCATGTGCGCGTCTCATCCCGTAGTGAGGGTAAAGGCAACTATTCCAGTACGCTACAAGTCCGAGGAATGGGATTTCGGATGGCTTATGCCCCGCTCCGATGGGCACCTCGCCAGATGGCTGGTGGACCAATACACCCTTGAATTCACAAAAAGTAACAGCAGACATGCCATGCGCTGGTTTGTCAGATAAGCTGTTGTTCAACCAACTTTCCTAAGCTCATGAAAAAAAACATCACCTTCTACCCCGAAAAAAAAACAGGCGCTATAAGCACCTTACTCCTTCTTTCTTTTGCTGCTTGTCTTACGAATTTCGGATCGTTGTACGCGCAAACAACGAAATCCAACAAGTTGATAATCACAGTCAGGGACGTTTCCCGTACTCCATCTATGTTTACTTCCAGTTTCTATGTCAGCAAAAACGGCTATGAAATGCGTTCCGGCAATGTCTTTATCGCCAACGCAAACAAAGCGTTTGATTACTACTCGCCGGACAACGGTGCCAGCTGGGAAGTAAAACCCATGAAACCCGATTTTAAAGAGCAACTACCCTACGGATACCGGAGAGACCCGGTGGTTACCCTCGTTGACCCAAACACCGGCAAACTCATCAGTTTCATCAATTCACTCGACACCAAAGACTTAGACCCTAATATCATCGAACCTCCGATCGGAGAGGAAGCTTATTATCTCCGTTACTGGGTTTCTTCAAACGGAGGCAAAAGCTGGGACTATGACGAACCCATTATTCAAAAGGGAGAATTCACCAAAATGAATCCCTTTCCGGGTGTAGTCATAGGGATGAACTCCATCTACATCGGTGATGTAGGTTCCTTGCCCATCGTCACCAAAGCTGGTAAAATCCTGCTGCCTATCCAGAATGCTCCGCAGGATGAAAGCGGCAAAATCTGGAATCCTCTTAAGACGGGTACGTACACGGATGCAGGTGTACTGATCGGCTCATGGGAAAAAAATGGCAAATTGAGCTGGGTAATCTCCAAAAGAATAAAAGGCGATCCTGCTAAATCCTCAAGGGGAATGATAGAACCTACCGTGGTGGAAAGAACCGACGGTCAGTTGATGATGGTGATGCGAGGCAGCAATGACAAGATTCCAGATCAACCTTCCTATAAATGGGTTTCCATTTCCAAAGACGGAGGATACACCTGGTCAGAACCGGCTCCTTTCACCTATGACGACGGCACCCACTTCTATTCTCCGTCTGCCATGTCGACCCTGTTTAAACATTCCAGCGGACGCTGCTTCTGGATCGGGAATATCTCCAGGGAAAACAGTCAGGGAAATTCGCCACGGCATCCCGTGGTGATCGCCGAAGTAGACATGAATCAATTCCGACTCAAAAAAAACACCCAGCTTATCCTGGATAGTCAGACAGAAGCTGACAAAAGCCGGGGACGGCTGGACATTTCTCATTTTACTGTACTGGAGGATAGAAAAACAAAGGAGATCATCATTGCTTATCCCAGATCCTATAATTCCTATCAGGAACAGGAATGGGTGACACTTCGGGTGGCTTTGCGGTAGTCTCTGCCGCGTCAGTAAAGCCTGAAGTACTTCCCCCGCTCATTCCCACACAAAGTGAACAAAAAAGGTCAAAAAAGACCAGTACAAAACAGAACAAACCAGATGAAAATTTTAGCCCGTAAAACCGGAAACAGGCCAACCCGAACCCATCAGACAGCATTGAAGTCACTTGCTGTATCTGTAATGATATCCGGCGTATTCCTCGCCTGTATAAAATCCAATGAAAAACCTGTCTCACTATCTTTTGACAACTATCGGATTTTCTTTGACGGGCAGAAAAATGGCTTTGGTACCATTATTGGCACCTTTGTTCAGCAAGAAGACAGTCTGTATGGCGTAATTATGTCCGGAAACGGCTACGAAGATGATGAAAAAGGAGAGCGGCCGTTTATAATTAAAAGCGGAAATCTCGGTAAAAGCTGGACGACACCTACTCCATTGGGGCACCAACTGATGGCCCATCCTGACAATGAGTCACTGATTCTTGGTCTCAGCGCTCCTACACAAAAGGGGACACTGTTAACTACAGGCTTTCATTTCAAAGTAGCTGATTCGAGTTTACTTTACAAAGATACCAATTGGCGCACCTACGACCTGATCATCGGCCGTAAGGAAAAAGACGAAAAGGAGTTTAACTTCAAGCGCCATCCCAGCGGTACTTTTATGGGAGAGCAATTCATGGAACGCGGGGTTCAGCTTTCCAACGGGCGACTGGTTTATTCAGTCTGGGGCGCTATGAAAAAAGGAGAAAACTGGCGTTGCGGTGTGCTGTTAAGCGACGATGACGGTATCAGCTGGCGCTACCGCGATGTAGCTTATGAACCGAACCTCAACATACGCACGGATCCCAAGGTAGCAGCCGGATTCAATGAACAAACGCTCTTTGTAACCGAAAAAGGTAAAATCGTTTCTATTATCCGTGGAAGGGCAAAACTCGGGCAGGTAAAAGAAAGTCCGCGGGACACCTGGTATCTGCGAAGTGAAAGTTCCGATAATGGTGAAACATGGTCTCCTTATGAAACCACCAACCTTGCCGGTACCGGCGCACCCGGTGTGGGTTTGGTTCTTCCGGACGGCTCTTTCCTCCAGGCCTCCAGGCTTCCTTATTCCCGTGATCTGTATAATATTCCGGATCCAAAACTGGAAGGTCTGCATTTCGTACGCAGCACAGACGAGGGAAAAACCTGGAAAACAGAGAAAATTTACCAGAACGATCCCGGGAAGCTGCCTTTCACCAACCATTATAATGCCATGAACGGTCAATATATCAAAACAGGTGAAAATGAATGGCTTTATATATTCGGACAGTTTGATAACAAACAAAAAATATACCGGCTCTTATCTGTTCGGATCAAAGCCAGTTGAGCAGACAAAAAGTAAAATTTAACAGCCCGATGATTTTGAAGAAAACACCTCTCTTCCTGGCCATGGTCTGCCTCAGCCACTTTCAACTAACTGCGCAAAAGTGGACGGCTGACAGTTTTGAAAGCTTTTCAAGGGGTATACCCGGAGCTAGTGGTCAAAACACCTACATCAGTAAAAAAGGAGAAATACGCACCATCCGCCGTTTCGATCTAAACAACGATGGCTATATCGACCTTCTCTTCAACAATACACATAATGACGATGCCTTCATACCGGCAAGTGTAGCCGCCTTCTCTGGAGACGGCAAAGTCGCGATGAGCTCCATTCATGTACAGGGCAGTCTCGCTTCTTCCGCATCCGATCTCAACAAAGACGGATACCCTGACATTGTATTCTGTCCCAACCCCAGCGGTATACAAAACCCGAGAAGGTTCGTTACCATTGCTTACGGTACAAAAAACGGTTGGCCTAATCACCTGACTAATGGATTGTTGCCCGTAAACGACGTCAAATCCGTTGTCGTAGCCGATCTCAATAAAGACGGCTGGCCTGACATTGCCACGCTCAACTCAACTGCCTGGCGTCCTGGTCAACCTGAAGGCAATATCATCCGTATTTATTGGGGACGAAAGCAGGGGTTTGCTTTGGATCACTACCAGGATGTTGGTGTCGCCGATGCGCAAATGATGATCTCCGCCGATCTGGACGGTGACGGATACAATGACCTCGCCATAGGGACTCAAAAAGCGCAGGTAAAAATCCTTTGGGCCTCTCCGACACAGAAAGGCCAAACCAAATTTTCACCCGCCATTTCCGATATCAAACTCCCCGAAAGCGGCATTACTTGTCTGACAAGCGCTGATCTGAACGGCGACAAGAAAGCAGACCTTGTCATCGGAAACAAAGGCAGGAAAATTTACCTGCTCAACAATCGGGGACAACGGCTATGGACGGCTCCCAAAACGCTTTCGGACATAGATGTATCATCCATCACAGCCGGAGACCTTGACAGAGACGGCAATACAGATCTAGTGGTTTCAAAGTTTTCCCTCCAAAAGGCGGCAGGCGGAGAGATGCTTGGCGGAAAAAGCACAGATGATCATAAGATAAGAGTTTTCTGGGGCAACAAAGGCACTTTTTCCAACCAAAGTATTTCGGAATTTGAAGCACCCTACACCGTGAACACCGCCATCGGTGATCTGAACGGCGACGGTATACCTGATATTGTGTGTGCCGTCCACCAGGGGAAAACCTCATACGCCACAGAATCACTTGTGTTTCAAGGAAAAGCAGGCCGACAGTTTGAACGATCGGAAACAGGAATTCCGGGTAGCGGGGCCTACCACGCACTGATTGTCCCGGCCGGCGCCATAAACAATACGCAGGTTATTATAAGCAACAGCCGCGCCGGTAACCTGAACGAAGAGGTCCCCCTTCACCTTTACTGGGGTAGTGCAAAGGGATTTTCTCCCGAAAACCGACTGGATATTCCATTCAAAAGCGGCTACGAAGCTACGGCAGCTGACTTTAACGAAGACGGACACGTGGATCTGCTGGCCATTAACTCCATGCACAGTGGCATTGAAGGCGAAGCTTCCAGAGGAGTAAATATTTTCTGGGGAAGCGACAAAGGCTTTGACCTGATTAATTCCCGAACGGTACTCAACGAAGAATATGCCTCCACAAGTAACGTCGCCGATTTCAACAAAGATGGCTATCTGGACCTCGTCATAGGATTTTTCGACCGCCCCGATCAGACGCCTACCGAACTCGTATTTTATTACGGATCAAGCTCCGGTTTCGAGCTAAAAAACAGGAAGACTGTCGCCTGTAAAGGAAGATCATCCAGCCCGACCATCGCAGACTATAACAAGGACGGCTGGTTGGATATCGCAGTAACTTCCTATGAAGACGGCCTGATACGCATCTTCTGGGGAGGCATTCAAGGCTTCTCGGAAAACAATGCGCAAAAACTTGAAATGCATAGCATCATTGATCTTGAAACCGCCGATCTCAATCGTGACGGCTACCTGGATCTGATTGCAGCCAGTTACAAAGACAAGGTAAACGATCATCATGATACGGGGGTTTTCATCTACTGGGGCTCTGAAAACGGTTTTGCCGAGTGGAATGCGCAGTGGCTACCGGGAAATACTGTTTTAGGTCCGACTGTCGCGGATTTTGACGCCGATGGTTTCCTGGATCTCTTTTTTCCGTCCTATCACAGCGACATTACCCGCGAAAATCTCCCCATGATGCTTTACTGGGGAAGCAAGGAAGGATACAAACCGAATCATCGGACGGTGTTAATCGGAGAAAGCGGAGGCACCGACGCACTGGCTGCTGATTTCGACAAAGACGGCAAAATTGACCTTGCTGTAGCGGCTCATACTTTGGATGGTTTCCATAGCAAAGGCGTAGCGAAAGTATATTACAATGACGGAAAGCGCTTTCAAAGTCCGGACGTAAAGATAACCCACCTCCCCTCTCCTGGTTCCCACTGGATATGGAACTATGATATGGGGAATATTTACAACAGAAAATGGGAGGAGCATTATGAGTCTGAAATTTTCAACCTCTCAGCCGGCAAAACAAGAGGGACACTACGCTACGAAGCTGACATTCCAAAAGGAACCAAGATTTCAGTCTGGGGAAGAAGCGCAGAAACGAAAGAAAAACTAACGCAAGCAGAATGGATTGAAATTCAGAACAATACCTTTGCACTGGAAGCCCAAAACAGAAATTTCCAGTACAACATCAAGCTGATATCAGACAACGGAGACCGATATCCGATTGTAAAAAAGATAACACTGGATATAAAGTAAATTCAACCAAAAATCATATCCCTGTAACCCGACAGAAATGTTCAGTTCAAAAACGCTCCCACGCGCCTGGCTGACGGTAGCCCTCCTTTGTGTAGTGGGTTGTCTGAATTACCTCGTACGTATCATGATCACCACCATGCGCGGCCCTATCGTCGAAAGTATGCCCATGACCGACGCCCAATTTGGACTACTCACCTCAGCCTTTCTATGGGCTTATGCGATCTCCAGCCCCATAGCCGGTTT
>CAZAVR010000191.1:0-1190 GCA_964488435.1 uncultured Cytophagales bacterium
AAATAAGTCGTTGGAAAATAAGTAAAGTTTTATAGAAAAGTCAAAAAGAAGGGATCTGGTCAGGGATCCTGCTGGAAAAAGAAAACGCAAGCGTCCGCAGTTTGTTTTCAACCGCACCAAAACGGAACTATATTATTTGGAAGGCTGCCGCTATGTTGATTTTAGCGGGAACCGCTTTCTATTTTTCGAAGAGCAGAACAACTGAGCCTGTTCCTCCATTAGCGATAGTGATCCCCCAAAGTTCACATTGGGTGGAAGTAGTGAACACGGAGAATTATAGCAAATTGATAAAACTGAATGACGGCAGCAAGATTACCCTGGAACCGGGAAGCAAGCTGTGGTATCCTGATCAATTTGCCAAAGAATCCAGGACAGTTTACCTGGAAGGAAACGGGTTCTTTAATGTAACAAAGGATACTGATCGCCCGTTTCTGGTATACTCCGGCGCAGTATTAACACGTGTGCTCGGAACAAGCTTTAGTATCAAAGCCATCGCAAAAACCGGCGGAACGGAAGTAGCCGTAGTTTCGGGAAAGGTAATGGTCGAAAAATCCGATGTTTCCGGAGAGAAAAACAATGTGACAAGCAAAGAAAGCCGGGTAGTACTGACTCCGAACAAGAAAGTTACGTTTTTCAACAACAGCAATCATTACATCACCGGTCTCGTTGAAAATCCGGTCATTGTAACCAATCAGGAAGAATATCACAAGCCTGGTGCTTTTGACTTTGACGAGACCCCCCTGGCAGAAGTACTTGCCAAGCTTGAAAAAGCCTACGGAGTAGAAATAACACTCAGTAATGACGGAACGCTCGGCTGTCCTGTGACTGCCGATCTCAGCACTGACAATCTTTTGGGAAAAATAGAAATCATTGCAGCGGTACTGAATGCCCGATATGAGATAACAGGTAGTTCAATTCTTCTTTTGGGAGGAGGCTGCACCGCCACTAAAACTAAACTTTAAAACAAACTATGATGCTTATGCTATAAAAATTCCGAACGAAAATTATTAAAAAAACCGGGAATGGTTGCAACATCCCCGGTTGGCTCGTAACCAGTGTAATGGTTGAATCTTCTCTTCAGTGACAAAGGGAGATACAGAGCTTTTTTGTCAAATCGTCCCAGATCTAACAAAACAAAAGTATGAAAAAAACACCAAAACTCATCGCCGTTTGGGGTACTATGAGGAAGG
>CAZAVR010000191.1:1200-7385 GCA_964488435.1 uncultured Cytophagales bacterium
CTCAGCACTGACAATCTTTTGGGAAAAATAGAAATCATTGCAGCGGTACTATTATGAAGGTTTCAATTGTACAGCTTTCGATTGTCATTTTAACTGCCGCCTATACCTATGGCGGCCATGAGGCACGCGCACAAGAATTATTAATGAAATCTGTATCTGTACAGTTTGTAGATACAGACATAAAAACAGCGCTTACTGAGCTGGAATCGAAGGCAAATGTCAAGTTCGTATATACATCTAAGTTAGTACCGCTTAAACGAAAGGTTACCTTAAACGTTACGAATAAAACCGTCGCAGAAACATTGGACGCTCTTTTTAGCCCTGACCAGGTGAAGTACAAGATCGTCAGGGACCGTATTCTCCTGAGTGTGGAAGAGTCCCGGAAAAGTGCGTTGCTGGATATCCCGGCCAGTACTGATACCCCTTTTGCCTCTATTGACAAGACGGTAAGAGGAAGAGTCACTGATGAAAAGGGAGACGGACTGCCTGGTGTGAGCATTCTGGTGAAAGGAACGCAGCGCGGAACCGCTGCAGATGCCGACGGAAGATTTACGCTGGACGTCGCGGATGAGAATTCGGTTCTTGTCTTCTCGTTTGTCGGATACAACAGCAAAGAAATGATTGTCGGCAGCAGAACTTCTATAGAAGTGGCTCTGGAGGTCGATCAGCGGAGCCTCGAAGAGTTGGTTGTTATTGGATATGGTACCCGTAAAAAGACTTCTGTAACCTCTTCTGTGACCCGACTTGAAAACAAAGGCCTGGAGCAGGTACCCTCCGGCCGTGTCGAAAACGTCCTGGCTGGTCGTTTGGCAGGGGTAAATATTACCAATGGACGTAACCGCCCTGGTGAACCGCCTGCGATCCGCGTGCGGGGCTGGGGTTCTATCAGTGCCGGAAATAATCCGCTTGTGGTGATAGACGGATTTCCCGGTGGCGACCTGGGCTCTATTAACATGAATGATGTAGAATCCATTGAAGTCCTTAAGGATGCCTCCTCGACGGCTATTTATGGCTCAAGAGGTGCCAGCGGAGTTATCCTTGTTACCACAAAAAGAGGTAGCTCCGGAAAGACCTCCCTCAATGTCAATGCCTACGTGGGCATGTCGAAAGCCATGCTCTTTGACGACTGGCTGATGGGCAAAGAGTGGTATGACTATCTGGTGAAATACCAGAACAGAGAATTTGTCTGGGCAAACGGCGACCCGTCACTTCCTATGTTTGATGATCCGAGAAGGCCGCAGGCTTACCGCGTCAATCCGCTGACGTATCAGCTCCCTCAGGTCAACTGGCAGAATGAAGTGATGCAGACCGCTCCGATGCAGAGCTATAATATTTCAGCTTCAGGTGGAAACGACAAGTCAAAATACTACGTTTCAGGACTTTATATGGAAGAATCCGGAACCATGAAAACCTCCGCCTATAAGAAAATCGGCGTACGCGCGAATGCGGATATGAAGATCAACAAATTCATTAACCTGGGTCTTGAACTGAGTCCAACCTACTCCAGAAGGAGACTGGCCGGCTCGAACATGGTAAACCTGGTTAAATATCCACCTTTCGTAGGAAAAGAAAGAATCAACGGAAAATATCCCCGTACAGCTGACTACATTCCCTATGGGCACTCCGGACAAGCCAGCCCCTTTGTATTCTTATATGGAACAGAAAATTTTGTAACGGACTTTTCCAACATTGGCAGGGCTTCTCTTGACTTCAACCTTGCAAACGGACTTACATTCAAAACATCCGTTGGAAATAATATCTTTTACAGCCAAAGCAACAACTGGTCAGGTGGAATTGGCGATGCTGCAGTAAACGTAAACGGAAGCCAGGGCATGTCTCAGAGTATCAATTCGGTTAACGAAAACATACTGAATTACAACAAGACCCTGGGATCACACGAAATAGGAGGACTTTTAGGTGCATCCTACCAACAGACGAAGTCGAGATCAGCTTCTATGGCGGCAGTGGCCAACTCTTTCAACAATGACAAGGTAAAAACCCTGAACAATGCGCTGATTAATCCTCAGGCTACTACTGAATCCGAAAGTGAATGGGGGCTTATCTCTTATTTTGCCCGGGCAAATTACGGCTATAAAGGAAAATATTTACTTGAGGCATCCTTTCGCCGCGACGGCAGCTCCCGCTTCGGCCCCAATAACAAATGGGGGAATTTCCCGTCAGTGTCTGGTGCATGGCGTATATCTGAAGAAGAATTCATGAAGTCCGTACGCGCCATATCCGAGCTGAAACTCAAAGCCAGCTACGGTGTAACCGGTAATTTTAACATTGGGAACTTCCAGTACCTGGGTACGGTAGCCAATGCGATATATTCTCCCGGCAACGTCACGCTGAACGGCATTACACAAACGAGCATGGCCAATAATGAGCTCTCGTGGGAAAAAACCAAAGGTATCAACCTTGGTTTTGAGCTGAGCTTAATACAGAACAGATTTAACCTGTCGGTTGACTTTTATAGAAACCGCACAACAGACATGATTTACAATGTAAATATTCCTGCTGTGACCGGATTCGCAAACACCATCAGCAATACAGGAGAAATCGAAAACAAGGGGATTGATATTGAATTGAACACGAAGAACATTGCCCGCGGGAGCTTCCAGTGGAGCACTTCTTTTAACTTCTCTCACAATAAGAACCAGGTGATCGATCTGGGTGGTGTGGACGAACGTATCAACGACTATTGGTCTATGGGCTTTTTACTCAGAAAAGGAGTGCCCATGTTCTCCTACTATGGCTATAAGATGATAGGTGTATTTCAGGACGTACAGCAGGTAGAAGCCACTCCCCATTTGGCTGGCTCAAAACCTGGCAACCCGATCTTGCTGGATGCCAACAAAGACGGAAAAATAACGCCGGACGACAGGGTAATACTGGGAAGTTTCATGCCTAAGTCATTGTTCGGCATGACCAACGACTTTTCCTATAAAAACCTGGATGTAAGTATATTCTTACAGGCTTCTGTCGGTGCAAAAATGTTCAACGCGGAAAGTCAATACTACGAAGGGAATACTCTGGGCGCGATGAGAAGATCTCGTGTTGAAAATCAATGGTGGTCTGTAGATGAGCCCGGAGACGGTAAAACGCCCGCTCTTTCTCTCAATCAGCTGTTCCAGTTTAATACCAATACCGACTATTATCTGGAAAGTGCTTCCTTCCTGAATGTAAGAACCTTAAACGTTGGATATAATCTTCCTAAGATAGCATCCAGGTTAAAAATGAGCAATCTTAAGTTTTATGCTTCGATCAATAACCTGCTTCTGGTTAAATCCAGATTAAATGCGGCCTACAACCCTGAAGGAAATACACAAGGAGAAGTGGGCGGGATCAACAGTACTCCCGGTGTAAACCTGGGCTCAGAACCGCTGAACCGCACGTACGTAATTGGAGTAAACTTTGGTTTTTGATCAACAGGCTTTAATATATGACGACAATGAATAAAATAAAGCACATATCCCTCGTCGGGGCACTTGCACTTACCTTCTCGCTTACTTCCTGCGAGAACATGCTGCTCAACCCAGTCCCCAAATCAGTATTGACCAGTACGAATGCATTTTCAAATGCGCGCGACATCGAATTAGGCGTATTTGGCGTCTACAGCGCCTTACAGGCAAGGATTCCGACTGACTATGTACTGATGGAAGTCCCTTCCGACAATATGTACGGAGAATATTTTGCTACTGCTCCCGGCATGGATGCCATCAATACGCTGGACGTTACTTCCCAAAATCAGAAAATCAATAGTTTCTGGAAGGCTACTTACAACGGGATTTTCAGAGCAAACCTGATCCTTTCTAAAATAGATGTTCCTTCTGACTATGCCGCCGGAAAAAAGGATATGCTTATAGGAGAAAATAAATTCCTGAGAGCTTATTTCTACTTTGATCTGGTGAGAATTTTTGGTGGCGTTCCTAAAGTAACAGAAATACTGGGGATTACGGAAGCCTCAAATTTGGGAAGGTCAACCGAACAAGAGATCTATGACTTTATTGTAGAAGATTTGACTGATGCAATAAGCAAGCTCCCCAAAACAGCAGTTCAAGGTCGTGCGACTCAAGGTGCAGCTATTGCTCTGCTTGCTAAAGTACAAGTCTACAGAGAAAACTGGACCGCGGCACGTACCTTGCTGGAGAGACTAAACAGCGAATTTGACTATCAGTTGTTGCCAAACTACAGCGACCTGTTCCGCATAGCCACGGAGGTAAACAAAGAGGCCATCTTTTCAATCGCCTACGTAGGAGGAACCAACGGACACGGACTAAGCTACGACTTACTTCCTAACGGAGGAATAAAGTACTTTTCCAACGGAGGAAACCGGGTCGGAAGACCTACCTGGGATCTGCATAAGGCATTCAATCCGAATGACACCCGGTTCAAGCATACGATCACCGAAAACGCATTATTATGGAATTCTCCATCAGACAATGATTTCTTTTGGAACCCCTATTTCAGTAAATGGATGATTCCTGCAGCAACGATACCGGTATCAACCAGTTCCGGCCTTGACATCCCGCTGCTGCGTTACGCAGACATGGTGTTGCTATATGCCGAAGTACTTCATAAACTGGGGGAAAACGATAAAGCACTGATCGAACTTAATAAAGTACGTGCACGTGCTTTTAAGTCAGGCGAATTCAATTACAAAGCTGCAGACGTAGCCACAGCCCAATTGTTTATGGACAAAATATTGCTGGAGCGTCGATTCGAACTGGCTGCCGAAAATAGCCGTTGGTTTGATCTCGTACGTACAGGCAGGTTCGTTCAAAACTTACAGCGTGTAGAAGGAGAATACAATCCTTCTACGGGGCAGGCTGTGATCGTCGTAAGAGAAGCCAAACCTTTCATGAGAGTATTCCCAATCCCATTGGAACAAATACAACTCGCCGGAAAAGGCGTGCTTACACAGAACGAGGGTTACGACTAAGTTGTAAATCAGCTTGATACAACCCGACTATCCTAAAAAATGAAATGTTGCTTTTCATGTATTCTTCCGGTTTTCTCTCACAAAACGAGAGAAAACCGGAGATAGGATAGAAAACTTACCTACAGCGCATACAGCTGCTCTTTCTTCGGCGTGCCCGAAACTATACGCACATTTTACTCCGTCGTTGCCCTTTTGCCTATGAAACTTACCTGTCCACTGGAACGGTCCGTACCGGTACCAGCATGGGAAAAGAATTATCTAAACCACTAAAAAAATGAATCCTTTCCTTAAAAAAATTAGCATGTTTCTCTCCTTTGCGTCCCTCCTGCTGGTCAGCAACGGAATAGCTCAAGCACAAAAATTGTCCTGGGTGCAGGAAACCGCAAAGGCCGGCTGGCAGGCGCGCGACTCACAGGGAGAAGTCGTTTATAAGAACAAGCTGTGGGTACTTGGCGGCTGGTTTAATTCCTATGCCGCGCCCCCCCCGAGATGTATGGAGTTCTTCTGACGGCAAAAACTGGGAGCTTGTCTCTAAAGAGGCTCCCTGGATCCATAGTGACCTGTCCATGTCAATTACCTTCAAAAACAAAATGTGGATGATGGGTGGATGGTATAATGGAAGACTTACCGGGCATTCGGCCAGCAATACTGTATGGTCGTCCGAAGACGGTGTGAATTGGGAGGAGGTGGGGAATGCACAATGGTCTCCCCGTATTGCCGCCGGATTAGTTGAATTTAAAGGTAAAATGTGGATACTGGGCGGAACCGAAAACTATTATTTTGGAAACCAGAAAAATGTAAAAAATGACGTATGGTGCTCAAAAGACGGAAAAACGTGGACGCTGGCTACCGCTTCAGCTCCCTGGAAAGAAAGAGCCTACCACCAGGCAGTCGTTCTGAATGGACGTATATACGTAATAGGTGGCGGCAATTACCTTCCGGAATATTATGCACTAACTGACGTATGGAGTTCGGACGACGGTATCAACTGGCGGAAAGAAACAGATGCCGCACCATTTTATCCCAGGATATGGTTCTCCTCTGTGGTTTATCGTGGCTATATGTGGGTAATTGGTGGCTGGTCGGCCGAACCACGCAAAAACTGGCCGGATGTCTGGTACTCCAAAGATGGAAAAAACTGGAAACAGCTGGAAACAGAAGGCGACATCTGGAGAGAACGACATGAGCTTTCTGCTTATGTATTTAAGGATAAGCTCTGGGTAGCGGGCGGTATGGTTCCACC
>CAZAVR010000192.1:0-7376 GCA_964488435.1 uncultured Cytophagales bacterium
TCATGTCATGCTGCTGAATAGCAATCACAGAACCATAGATGATTCCGATTACCGACAGGATTATCGCAGTTTCACCCCACTGCTGAGTCCCCAGAGGTACAATGGGCAGCAGGATACGTACGAGACCATATACACCCATCTTCAACATGATGCCGGAGAGCAGCATAGTTGCCGGTGTAGGCGATTCTGTGTAGGTATCAGGCTGCCAGGTATGAAAAGGGAACACCGGCATTTTTATAGCGAAAGCGATAAACAATCCCCAAAAAAGAAAGCCCTCCTGTGTGGGTGACAGTTTCAGATAATACAAGGTCGAAATATCAGAAGAGTGGGCACCCGGTGTCTGAAAATACAGATATATCAGGGCAACCAGCATAAAAAGGCTTCCGAACAATGTATAGATAAAAAACTTGAAGGTCACCCGTATCCTGTTCGTACCGCCCCAGACAGCAGAAAGAAAATATATCGGAATAAGTGCAGCCTCAAAAAACAGGTAGAAAAGAAAGGCATCACTGGCAACAAATACACCTGCAAGCGCTGCCTCCATGAACAAAATCAAAGAGAAGAATGCGGCAGGATTTTTATAGGGATGATTAAATGCAGAAAGAACGATCAGCGGGGTCAGGAAAGAAGTAAGCAAAAGCAGCAGCATACTTATCCCGTCTATACCTCCCGCAAAACTAATGCCGGCTGACTCAATCCAATGGTACCTGAAAGAAAACTGTGTACCTGCAGCCGGATTGAAAACAGACCATACGAAAACGACCGCAACCAATTCAGCCAGCGCACTCGCAAGGGCTATTTTCTTTGCATTTTTTCCACCAAGGCCGAGGGTTACCAAACCACCCAGAATCGGTATCAATATCAAAAGTAACGTCAGCATAACTATAAGGGGTGATTATTTCACCAACAAATTCAAAAACAAAATCAGCATAATCCCCACGACCATCGCAAACACATAAAAACCAACATTCCCGGTCTGAAGCTTCCTCACCTGCCCGGAAACCTGCTTTACTACGCTCCCAAGGCCCTCAACTACCAAGTCTATCAGGAATTCTCCAAAACTGTAAAGCAAGTCGGAGAGTGTCTTAACCGGTTTAACAAACAAGGCATTGTACACCTCGTCTATGTAATACTTATTATAAAGCAGACCTGCCAGGCCGGCTCTCTTTTCAGACTCGGCGGCAGGAATTGCTTTCCGGCTCACGTACATCACGTACGCCACACCACCACTCAAAAGTGCTGCTCCAACCGACACTGCCATGAGCATCCATTCGGTTTCGTGACTGAGTCCAACCGGACCAAAAGCTGCCGGGTTCACCTTCCGGGCTGCATCAAACAAAGGACTCATAAATTGTCCCAACTGATTTGAGCCGTGCAGTACCTCCGGCACATTGATCAACCCGCCTGCAGCCGAAAGAACTGCAAGAATGATCAAAGGAATAGTCATGCTTGCCGGCGATTCATGTAAATGGTGCTCTTGCTCCCGGGTGCCGCGGAAATCACCGAAAAACGTAAGGAACAACAACCTGAACATATAGAAAGAAGTCATAGCTGAGCCGGCTACACCCAAGACCCAAAGCAATTTATTATGTGCAAATGCATGTGCAAGAATTTCATCTTTGGAGAAGAAACCGGCGAATGGCGGCAATCCTGAAATAGCCCACGTAGCGATCAAAAAAGTAACAAAAGTGACAGGCAGGCTCTTTCTCAATCCTCCCATAGAGCGAATATCCTGCTCGTTAGACATAGCATGTATGACACTTCCTGCACCCAAAAACAAAAGCGCCTTGAAAAATGCATGTGTAATCACGTGGAACATGGACGCCGAATAAGCCATTACCCCAAGTCCCAGAAACATATAACCCAGCTGACTCACGGTTGAGTATGCAAGGACTTTTTTGATGTCGTTTTGAAGAAGACCAATGGAAGCACCTAACAGCGCCGTGGCAGTACCGATGATGGCGACCACCTCGAGCGTCTCAGGCGCCATGGAATAAAGCACATTGGACCGTATGATCATATAAATCCCGGCAGTTACCATGGTCGCGGCATGGATCAGTGCAGACACCGGTGTAGGACCGGCCATCGCGTCAGGCAGCCAGGTATACAACGGAATCTGAGCCGACTTCCCCATCGCACCAACAAAAAGCAGCGCGGTAATGGCGACGATCACCGGGTCACTTATCTTAAATGCAGATGCCTTTCCAAAAACCTCAACGTACTCTACCGATCCGAAATGAAGAATAATCATGAAAATCCCCAAAAGGAACCCAAGATCCCCTATGCGGTTCATGATAAAGGCTTTTCTGGCAGCGTCGTTATAGTTAGTCTTTTTATTCCAAAATCCGATCAGAAGATAAGAGCACAAACCTACCCCTTCCCAACCTATAAACATGATCAGGTAATTTGAACCCATCACCAGTAGAAGCATGAAAAACAAAAAGAGATTCAGGTAAGCAAAAAACTTTCCGAACCCCTCATCATGGTGCATGTATCCAATGGAATAAATGTGAATGAGTGAGCCCACACCGGTAATGATCAGCAACATCAGCAGGGAAAGCTGATCAATCTGAAAAGAAAAAGGAATGCTGAGTGTCCCGACAGATATCCAGTCGAACAGCGGCACTATAACCGCCTCATGGTTCCCGGTGATAGCAGAGGCTTCCCTGAAAAAATTAAATAAATACAAAGAGATAGCAAAGCTTCCTAGCGAAGCCAGGGTACCCACAAGGCCAACGGCTCCCTTTGGAATCCGCTTGAAACCCAATCCATTAATTAAAAAACCTATTAAAGGGAGAAGCGGAATTAAAATCAGTAATGATGAAGGCATAACCTGATTACCATTTAAGTTTATCCAGAAAACCTACGTCAATCGTACGTGTGTTCCTGTAAAGCATGACTATAATAGCCAGCCCCACAGCAACTTCAGCTGCAGCAACGGCCATTATAAAAAAAACAAAAACCTGAGCAGAGGGGTCCGATCTATAGGATGAGAATGCGATAAGCAGCAGATTGACCGCATTCAGCATCAATTCTACAGACATAAAAATGATAATCGCATTCCGCCGGGTAAGAACACCGATGATACCTATCACGAACAGCGCCGTACTGAATATAAGGTAGATCTTCAGGGGAACGTGCTGAATTATCTCCGGTATGGCAGAAGTTTCAATCATAATATAGGGTAATCAGTCAATTGGTTAACTACAGCGGCTTTTAAGCCGCAGCAAATTTATATATAAATACTTTCCGCACAAACCGGCACTAACGCTGCGTAAGCTCACGCAGCTTGATTTCTGTTAGTTTTCGTTTTGTATCCAGGGAAAAATCACTTTTCAAAATCCATTCGTAATAGGAAGGCTCAGCTTTAAGCACGTCTACCACACGCTTACCGCTGTGCTTTCCGAAATTAAAAACCTCTTCCTCCTTACTATTGAATACCATACGTCCGGCAAAATCAACCACCTTGGAAGCTGTCAATGCATGAAGCGCAACAATATCATTTTTAAAAACTTTTGACTCCTTATTCTTGTCATCAGCTATAGTGGCATGCTCATATCTCTCCACCTGCGCATTCAAAATCTCGTATGTGGCCATGGCATCGGCTTCCGCACTATGCGCACCGATGAGATCCTTGCCGCAATAAAATTTGTAAGCAGCAGAAAGATTGCGGGGCTCCATCATGTGGTAGATCCTCTGGGCGTCGACCGTACGGCGATTTTTGGTGTCGAAGTCAACACCAGCCCTCAAAAATTCCTCCACTAAAACCGGGATATCGAAGCGGTTGCTATTAAAACCTGCCAGGTCGCAACCTTCCAAAAAGGCTGCTATGTTTTTAGCGATCTTCTTAAAAGTCGGGGCATCTTTTACGTCGTCATCGTAGATCCCATGCACCATACTCGATTCTACGGGTATCGGCATTTCCGGGTTCACGCGGTGTGTAAGCACCTCCAGTTCTCCGCTGGGAACAGCTTTGACAATTGAAATCTCAACGATCCTGTCCCGAACGATATTGACACCGGTGGTTTCAAGGTCGAAAAAAGCCAGCGGCTTTTTCAGGTTAAGCTTGTGCATGAAAAAAATTATGTAAATGCCCCTTACCGGCTGCGAAGATAATATGTAAAGATGAAACCCCACAAAAAAAGCCCGGGTATGTATCTCCGATCCCGCTTTATATACTCATTATAAATTGCAGCGATTCCTGCCGGGTGCTACTTTACATGCTCTACCATTTTTTTGGTTACAACCTTCCCGGCTGATGTGTTCCCCCAGCTGTTTTTGATGTAGTTAATCACGTCTGCGATTTCCTCCGCTTCCAGACCCGGCCCCGGCATCACTCCATTGTAGGTAACGCCGTTTACTACAACAGGTCCTTCCAGACCATATTTCAATACGCTGATGACTTTGTTCGTCGAATCTTTCATCAAATAATCAGCGCCGGCCAAAGGTGGATAAACACCCTTCACTCCTTCCCCTTTTCCGAGGTGACACGTGATACAATTCTCCGCGTAAATCAATTTCCCACGGGCTATGCTTCTGGCCAGCTCATCATTGCTTCCCAGGGAAAGAAATCCGCCTGATACTGCCACCAGAAAAATCAAAACTACGGTCTTCATCTTCAAAAAATCTGTACTTATCAGGTAATGCTTTGCCCTTTTCATGCTTCGGCCCAAAGGCATTCATGGCCGGATTCACGTTAACGGGCAATGGCCTACTTCATTATATTCAGTTTATTCAGCTCCTCCTGGTACATCCTGGCGTTGAGCAGGTGGTCCTTATAGTTGCTCGCGAAGGCATGATAACCGGACAAATCCGCCCGGGCACACATATAAGTATATCCGTGTTCTTCGTAGTTCAGTACGGCCTCAAGCGACTTCAGATCTGCCAGTCGTATCGGCCCTGGGGGTAATCCGGTATTCCTGTAAGTATTGTAAGGAGAGTTCACCAACAGCTGGTTGTGAAGAATTCTCTTTATTCCAAAATCTCTCAATGCAAACTTAATGGTGGGGTCTGCCTGAAGCGGCATATTGCCTCTCAGGCGGTTCAGGTACAATCCGGCTACCCTCGGTCTTTCATCCACTTTTCTGGCCTGTTCCTCTTCCACGATCGAAGCCAGAATAGAAACCTGTACGGGCGTGAGGCCTATTTCCTTCGCTCTTGCAAGTCTGCTCTCATTCCAAAACTTCTGGTACTCGCTATACATCCGGTCCAAAAACTTCTCTACGCTCGTCGTCCAGTAAATTTCATACGTATTGGGCAAAAACATAGACAGCACGGTCGTCGTATCGAAACCGTACTTACGGGCAAGGTCCGGACTGTTCAGCGCTTCACTCAACTTCGCTTCACCAAATTCAAACTTTCCGCCAATTCTCCTGATCAGGTCCTCTTTCAGGCGGATGTTGTTAAAAGTGAGCCTGACCGCATCCTGATTCCCTTCTATGGCACGCTCCAGAAATGCGTTGTTGGGCGTATTCGGTTTGATCACGTATCTGCCAGGCTTAACCTCGTCCTGATAACCCTTCCATTTGGATAAAAAACGGAAAGAAACCATATCGTGAATGACATCGTGCTTTTTCAGCGTGTCTACCACGCTTTGAAAAGTGGCTCCCTGAGGAATATACAATACAAAACTCTCTTCCTTTTCCAGCTGAAGATTCGGTGTCTTGTATATCTGCCAGAAATAGAATGAAAAAGTCGTGAAAATTACCGCGAACGACAGGAATAAGCCAATTTTTATATTACGTGACATTTGCCTCAAATAAAGGATCTAAAAAATCTCAGTTCAAAGTTATTCAGAATTATCATTTTCCACCAAACTTCAGCCCAAACCTGACCGAAAGCGCCCCAAGTGCCTCTTCTACCGGTGCTGACAGGTTGATGCCTTCAATACGCCGCAATGCCTCTGTTTCCCGCTCGGGGTCTCCCGGAATAATTACTTTCTGACCTTCTACCGCACGAGCCTTACGAAAGGTCCGGATCCAGTTATCCATATTCGATTTAAATTCTTCTGTTTTCCGGAATCCGTCCACCCTCATAGCGCCAAGAAAATGCCCGGTACCTTCCCCCACCCCCTCCTGTACTTCCATAAAACCGGCCGTTGCGAAGGGAGGCACCCAGGGACCATAATTTGCTCCTGACAAAACGCCGGAGAAAATATCGACAATGGATCCCAGCGCATAGCCTTTATGACTTCCATGCTCCCTGTCAGAACCCAGCGGCAGCAGTCCTCCGCCCTTGCGGACAGCGTTGGCATCGGTTGTCGGCTGCCCCTCTGCATCCTGTGCCCATCCAAGCGGAGCAGGCATTCCGCTTCGCTGAAGTATTTCGAATTTCCCATAAGCCACGGCCGTAGAAGCGAAATCAGCAAGAAACGGAGGCTCCGCTCCAGCCGGGACTGCCACAGCCACCGGGTTGGTTCCCAGCATCTTTTCCAGGGAAAAAGTCGGAACGACCAGCGGCGCAGCATGGGTCATCGCCCAGCCTATCATATCGGACTCCACTGCCATCATCGCATGGTAGCCGGCGATACCGAAATGGTTAGAGTTTTTAACTGAAACCCAACCGGATCCCACTTTTTGAGCTTTTTCCATCGCAACCTGCATGGCACGGGGTGCCACCACCAGCCCAAGGCCCTTATCGCCGTCTATCACAGCCGTGCTCGGTGTCTCGTGTACGACACGGATATCCGGCACCGGGTTCAACCTGCCCTGATCGAATAAACGGACGTAACCTGCCAGTCGTGCTATGCCATGGGAGTCGATCCCGCGAAGGTCGGCGCTGATCAGCACTTCGGAGGCCAATACAGCCGATTCCTCAGGGCACCCGATCGAAAGAAAAACCGACTTTGCAAATTTTTGAAGTTGCTGATATGCGTATAATGCCATTGAAAATTGATTACTGATATTTAACGCCTCCCGGCCCTCCGCTGATCACGCCGCGATTTCTTCAACCTCTCTATGGCCTTTTTCGCCTCGTTGTGCTGACTTGATTTCGACTCAGCTTTGTCCAGGGCCATCTTGTAATAGCGTTGCGCGGTTTCGAGATCCTTTTCCGCCTCGCCTATTTTTCCCAATGCGAGAAGCGAAGACACATGATACCCCGACTTTGTAGATTGGGTCTGCTCTGAGAAAGCTATCGCTTTCTGATAATACATCTTCGCTTCCGCAAAATTCCTGTAAAAATTTTGCTGATAATAGGCCTTGACGTAAGCGGCATTTCTCCCGCTCACGCCCTCGTAACCCACTTGTTTCCTTTCAATCTTCTCCAGTATACTACCCGCTGCTTTATCTGCTTCGTCCATACGTCCGTTGACAAATGCCGTCCTGCAAGCGCTGCCTCCATGAACAAAATCAAAGAGAAGAATGCGGCAGGATTTT